>CAMYIK010000010.1 GCA_947258365.1 uncultured Thermoleophilia bacterium
ACAAAGACGACCTGGCCCCGCCGGGCGCGCAGCGAGGGCAGCAGGGTCTGGGTCAGGAGGTACGGGGCGCGGAGGTTGAGCCGGTAGAGACGGTCGAGCTCGGCGACCGGCGTCGACTCGCTGGTCGTCGCCCGCACGCCCGACGACGGCCCGTCGTCGGCGGCCGTCGGACTGGCGGAGGAACGACGAGCGCTTCAGCGAGCGCTCGAGGGGATGGACGAGGCCACCGCGGCAGCGCAGCTCGATCGGATCCTCAGCATGTACAGCCTCATGACGGTGATCGATGACATCGTCATTCCGTACCTGGTCGATCTCGGAACCAGGTGGGAACGCGGCGAGTCGACGATCTCCGAGGAGCACTTTGCGACGTTCGTGCTACGGGGGCGCCTGATGGCGCTCGCTCGAGGGTGGGGTGCCGGCGACGGCCCCCTTGCGCTTCTCGGGTGCGCTCCGGGTGAGGATCATGACCTCGGACTGATCTGCTTCGGCTTGGGGCTGCGGCAGCAGGGGTGGCGGATCGTGATGCTCGGACCGAACACGCCGATCGAGACCCTCGAGGCCAGCGCGTCGGCCATGTCGCCCAAGCTGATCGTGGTCACGAGCGCCTCGTCGGATCGGCTTCTCGAGGTCCGCGGCGAGCTGGGCGAACTCGCCCGAGGCAATCGGCTGATGCTGGGCGGGTCCGGTGCTACTCGGGAACTCGCCGAGGCGACAGGCGCGGAGTTCTCCGAAGGCAGCCCGATGCGTGCCGCCGCTCAGGTGCCGCGAGAATCACCTGCCTAATCGCCGGGAGTCACCAGGCCCGACTCATAGGCGTAGATCACCGCCTGAACGCGATCACGCAGACCAAGCTTGGCGAGAATCGCCTTGACGTGGCTCTTTGCCGTGGAGGCCTCGATGACCAGTGCCGCGGCGATCTCGGCGTTCGTCCGGCCGTGAGCCAGTAACTGCAGAACCTCGCGCTCGCGCGGGGTGAGCCGACCAAGCTCCTCCCCCGGCTCGGCGGTGCGCGCCGAGTCAGCCACATGCGAGACCACGGCGCTGATGACCTCCTTGGCCAGAGGCGTCTCGCCGGCCGCCGTCGCGTGAACGGCCGCGATGAGCTCCTCTGGCGTAGCCCGCTTGAGCAGGAAGCCACTCGCGCCCGCCCTCAGTGCCTCGAAGACGTACTCGTCGTGACCAAAGGTCGTCAGCACGACCACTCGCGGAGGGTCGGGCAACTCCTGCAGCCGGCTCGTCGCCAAGATGCCATCGACCACCGGCATGCGAACGTCCATGAGTACGACGTCGGGGCGGCTCTCACGAGCACGGATGACCGCCAGAAGACCATCGGGAGCCTCGGCCACGACGTCGATCTGGTCATCAGACGCGAAGATCGCCCGGAGCCCCGCCCGCATCAGGTCATCGTCGTCGACGATCATCACCGAGACGCTCACTCGATCTCCTCCAGGGGCAAGAACGCCTGCAGCACGAAGCGGCCATCCTGGACTCCGGCGCTGACGGTACCTCCCAGTGCCGCGACCCGTTCATGGACCCCGCGCAGCCCCCGCCCCTCGTTCGTCTCCCCACCGGGGTCTGCGTTCGCGACCTCGATATACAGCTGCCCACCTCTTGGCCCGACCCTCAGCGTCACCTCTTCGCCGGGCGCATGGCGAGACGCGTTTGTCAGAGCCTCCTGGACGATGCGGTACGCCGCTCGACCAGTGGCGCGGTCGGCGCCCTCCCAGCTCAGCGACTCCGTGATCGACTGCCCAATCGCCCGCTGACTCTCCACCAGTTCGGGTAGCTGTTCGGCGCTCGGAAGGTCCTCGCTCCCGCGGAGCCCACCGAGGACGGCATCCATTTCCGCGGCCGTACGCCGAGCTGAGATCTCGATGCTGTTCAGAGCGTCGCGAACCGCGCTCGGGTCGCCGCCAAGGTTCACACGAGCCGCTCCGGCGTTGATCGCGATGGTGTTGACGGCGTGCCCCACGGAATCGTGCAGCTCCCGCGCCACGCGGGTTCGATCCTCGGCGATCGCAAGTCGACGCTGACTCTCCATAGCATCGAGGCGCGCCCGAAGACGGTCGCCAACCAGCCACGCACTGAGCCCAAGCGCCGCAAGACCGATGATCCACTCCGGCTCGACTCCCGCGGGCCGATTGGCCCCGATCGCGATGGCTGCGAAGGCGGCCAGTGCCCCGACGGCCACGACGGCGCCGGCGCGGCGCGCCGGTATGTGGCGCGACTCCCCCACCGTGTAGATCGCAATCAGCGGCGCCAATGGAAAGAGCGCCGGATAGTCCAGCGCCCCGAGCGTGAACCACGCGCCACAGGTCACCGCAAGGACGGGTAGGGCGTAGCGGCGGCGCACCAGTATTGGGGCGACCATCGCGATCGCGAGTGCGATGCCCAGCGCATCGGGCTCCTGATCAGCTGAGCCCTGCGCGTCCGCCGTGAGATTGGCGATGGCGATCCCTGCCGCCGCCAACGCAAGCAGGACATCGATGAGCAGCGCGGTTCTTGGCCCATTCATGCCGGCGCCGGCACCGCCTTCGCGGCACGCCACGTGGCAAACCTGCGCCTGACCGACGGGAGTCGTATCGCGAACAGGACCGCCAGAATGGCTCCGGGCAACAGGGCCTCCGCCGGCTCGCCGGGAATGAGCGCCGTATGGACGACCGCGATCACCGCCACAAGGTACGTCAACCAGTGCAGCCGTTTCCAATTGCGACCAAGCTTGCGCATCGACCAACGATTGGAGGTGGCGGCCAGCGGCACGAGCAGCAGCGTCGCGATCGCGCCCCATACGAGGAAGGCCTGCTCCGTCGTGTTCGCCAGAAGCTGAGCCGGTGCAAAGCCCGCGTCGGCCGCGAACGCTCCCGCGTGGGTGATCGCGTAGGCGAACGTGTAGAGCCCGAGTGGTTTGCGCAGCCGCAGCGCGCCACTCCAACCAAAGACGATCTTGAGCGGAGTCATCGCGAGTGTCGCGAGCAACGCCAACATCGTGAGGTTCGCTAATCCGTCGAACTGCGTCCGAAGCTGCTCGAGGGTCAGTACGTCGAGCGGCCACGCGGCAACCGAAGCGCCGAATAGGTAGACGAGCGGCGCCGCAAGCAGGCCGTGAAAAAGTGTCATTGCGACCCGACCGCGAGTGATCCTCATGAGTCAATGCCCTTTCTCGAAGACACCAACGACGGTAGGGCGACCGACCCTCGTGACCACCCTCTCGGCGGCGGAAACGGGTCTCCACCCCCAGGGGGAGACGGGCTAGGCTCAGCACACGGTCACGACCCGGGAGACAGCATGCCACTGCCCAACGAAGAGGCGCTCGACAATGAGAACGGGTGGGTTGCACAACACACCCGCCAGTACGTGGAAAGCGGCGGTACCGAGGGCCACGAGTGGAACGGAGCGACAACTCTCGTGCTCACGACCATGGGTCGCAGATCACAGAAGCTCCGTCGCAACGCATTGATCTACGTCGAAGACGCCGGGAAGTACTACGTCGTCGCGTCATTCGGCGGCAAGCCGCATCACCCAGCGTGGTACTTCAACCTCGACACCGAGCCCGAGGTGCGCATCCAGGTACGAGACCAGGTGATGGACGCCACCGCGCAGACCGTCGGGGGTGCCACGCGCGAGGCGATCTGGCCGCAGTGTGTCGCGATGTGGCCCGACTACGAGAAGTACCAGACGAAGACGGACCGGCAGTTCCCTGTGGTAGAGATCACTCCGAGCTAGCGGGAGCTACCGATCCAGCTTGGCTCGCCGACCGAGATCGTGTGGCGAAGCTCGTCCGTCTTGAAACCGATCGCCATCGGCGCGCGCCGCGGCAGGACGGCGACGCCGGTGATTTCTTGTACCGCTTGCTCGAACCAGGCATGAGCAATGAGTTCACCGGCGGCAAGCTCGACGATCGCGACGCCGGTGCGATGAGGCTCTGACGACGAGGCAAGCTGTTCGGCGGGCGCCAGCGCTTCGGGCCCCGTGCCGGGTGGGCAGACTCCGATGATCGCCAGGCCGTCATGAATCTCGAGAGAGGTAGCCAGACCGGGGAGGGTGACGACTCGATCGATGGTTCCGTCATACCCCACCCTGGTCAGGGTGCCTGCGGTGACCTCGATGACCCAGATCGCGTCGGAGCCCACGCGCGGCATCGCTGGGTGATCGAGTCCCGAGGCCAGCGGCGTGCCGGTTTGGATGTCAAGAAGACCGCCACCCTCGACCTTGAGCCGATCGCCGTCCAGCGCCATGAGCGTCGCAAACCGGGGGACACCTTGGACGGAGCAGAACCCGCTGAGATGACCTCGCTGCTCCGCCACGATCGACGTCATGAACGGTGGTTGCCAGATCGGCGTGAACGAGTCATGCGCGGTGGGTTTCGCGAGGCACGAGAAAAGGCCGCTGGCAAAGATGACTCGACCAGCGGCGTCGATCTCGATGTCGCGGATTCCCAGCGCTCCGGTGTAGTAGGCGACCTGCGGCCGGTATGCCCCATCGTGGCCGTCGCGTGAGGTGCCTCGCCCGTCCAGCACATCGCGGAATACGAGTACGTCGTGGTCTCGCGCGACCACCAGCCGCTCCCCTGCGGCGGCGATCGCATCGACGCGCCCGAGCGCCCGCTCAAAAGAGCTGACTCCATCACCGTCGGATGAGAGGATGACCATGAGCTCAGCAGAGCCGGTCGCGAGCGCGAGAGAGACACCGCGCTGCGCGAGAGTCGCCGCGAACTCCTGTGATGGCACCAGCGGGTCGCGGGTCGGGCGAGGCGCAGCGAGCTGAAGGCGGGGCTTTGGAACATCCGCCTGAGGCGGCTTGGGCCTGACGTCGAAGCTCGAGACCAGCCCTTGAGCGAATGACACCACGTCGCCAGGGCGAGAACTCGGTTGCGCCGAGAGGGTCCGCTCCAGCAGGCGGCGGGCCTCTACCGAGAAGTGTGGCGTGCCCTCCAGATTGCTCCGAGAATCGCCCGTCAGGAGAGCCACGGCCAAAACGCCCAAGCTGAAGGTATCGCTTGAGGCCGCGCCCGGCGCCGCCGAGGTCAGCTCAGGTGCGCGATAGGAGGGAGTGCCGAGTGTGCCGGGCGATCCGGGAACATCCGGCACCCCAAGGATCAGCGCCACCCCGAAGTCCATCAGGTGAGCGCGCCCATCGACATCCACGAGCACTTTCCCCGGGCTGATGTCGCGATGGACTACGCCACGTGAATGGGCGTGCGCAAGGCCGGCGGCGACATCGCTGACCACCGACAGCGCTTCTTCCGGCAGCAGCCGACCGCGGCGGCCGAGCATGCGATCCAGGTCCTCGCCGGCGACGTAGGGCATGCACAGCAGGTCGTGTCCGCGGTAGCGCCCCGCGGAGGTCGCGGCGATCAGGCGCGGATGGTCAACCCGTTTGCCGGCCTCGAGTTCCCGAGCCACCCGCCCCCACTGGGGGTTGGTGAAGTGACCGGCCGGGAAAACCTTCAGCGCGACCTCCGCGCCGGTCTCGATCTCCGTTGCTCGGTAGACCTCACCCTGGCCCCCGCTACCGATCGCCTCTTCGATGCGCCATCGATCGACGATCTCGCCGGCAGCGAGACCGACGGCGGCGGACGGCTGGGGAACGGTCGGAGCCACGCCACCTCAGGTTAGGGACGGCGGCTCCATCCCCTCGCCGACCGGATGAGGGGCAGCTCGTATGTGCGGGAAACGCGGGTGGTTTTTGCGGCGCCTAGGCCTGGATGGCAAAGCCTGCGCTCAGGCGCGGGTAGAGCGGGAACCGCTCGCCGATCGCTGCTGATCGCGCCCTGAGGCGCGTGAACTCAGCGTCCTCGGCGTCCGGGGCAAGCGCATCGGCGATGATCTCGGCGACCTCGCGCATGTCGTCGTTTCCGAGGCCGCGTGTGGTCAAGGCCGCCGTGCCGATCCGCAGTCCGGACGTCACCGTCGGAGGGCGCTCGTCAAACGGCACGCCGTTCTTGTTGACGGTGATCCCCGCACGGTCCAGGCGCTCTTCGCCATCCACCCCGGTCAACTCGGTGGCGGAGAGGTCGACCAGGACCAGATGGTTGTCGGTACCGCCGCTGACCAAGTCGATGTCGCGCGCTCCGAGCACCTCAGCCAAGGCGGCGCAGTTGGTGACAGTGCGCTGCTGGCGCTCAATGAACTCGTCGGTCTGGGCCATGCCGAGCGCGACCGCCTTGGCGGCGATCACGTGCATCAGAGGTCCACCCTGCAACCCGGGAAAGACCGCTCGATCGAGATCGCGGCCGATGTCCGCGTCACACATCGCGATGCCCGCGCGTGGCCCACCAAGTGTCTTGTGGGTGGTCGTCGTGACGATCTGTGCGTGGCCGACTGGCGTCGGATGGACGCCCGCGGCCACCAGGCCGGCGATGTGGGCGATGTCTGCCATGAAGAGCGCCCCGACCTCATCCGCGATCTCCCGGAAGGCCGCGAAGTCGATGATTCGAGGGTATGCCGAGGCCCCGGCTACGATCAGAGTCGGTCGCACCTCGCGCGCCATGTCACGGACCTGGTCCATGTCGATGCGGTGATCTTCACGAGCCACGCCGTAGTGATGGAACTCATATGTCGAGCCCGAGACGTTGACCTTCAGACCGTGCGAGAGATGACCGCCGTGGGCGAGGCCCATCGCGAGCACTCGGTCACCTGGGGTCAAGACGGCGCGATAGGCCGCCTCGTTGGCCGTCGAGCCGGAGTGGGGCTGGACGTTGACGTGATCGGCGCCGAAGACCTCTTTGGCGCGGGCGATCGCGAGCTCCTCTGCCCGGTCGACGACCTCACAGCCACCGTAGTACCGCTTGCCGGGGAGCCCCTCCGCGTACTTGTTCGTCAGCACGGAGCCGACGGCCTGAAGAATCGCGTGAGACGTGAAGTTCTCACTGGCGATCATCTCCAGCGTCTCCGACTGACGGGCGAGCTCGTCGCCGAGAATCTCAGCGACGACGGGATCGACATCGGCGATGTCGCGGGACAGGTAGCTCTCGTCAGCGGTAAAGCTCACAGGCGGCCTCTCGGGTCCGGGTCTCGGGCCCTTCGAGGCTACACCTGGCCGGGGTCGACCTCGACTCGTTCTCAGCGCACCGCCGGAATTGGGGACGGCTCGCGCGATGCCCGGGCCGGACGACCCTCACGGAGTTGGTCACGAAGGCGCTTGTAGGCGCTCCGGCTCGCGGTCACCTGACGCGCGGCGGCTTCCCGCAGGCTCGATCCCAGCTCCGGCGCCTGCTCCCAGACGTCGTTGATGGTGTCGGTGAGCGTGTCCCTCAATCCGTGGATGTCCAGCGGCACGAGGCGGCAGCCCGTCGGGAACTGATCGGCGAGCCCCTCGAACTTTCCGACGTAGTACTGACTGCGCGGCAGGCAGACGGTCGGAATGCCCTGGGAGAGCGCAAACACCGCGGCGTGGTAGGTCCCCGTGACCATGACTCGGCACTGCCCGACCCGCCCGATCACCTCAGACGCGGGCGCGTGACGACTGTAGTCCGGACGCGTGAGGGGGTACTCGGCGGCAATTTCGAGAGTGCCGAGGCGGTCTTCGTCCTGCCACTCCGAGACGTAGATCGGCGACAGGTATGAGATTCGCGCGTTGGCCACGGCCTGAATAGCCGCGCTGACTTCGACGACCTGTTCGCGCTTGATATCGGTGTACTCCGCGAGGCGCAGGTTGATGCCGATGTCCGTGCCGATGGTGGAGCCCCGAAGGGCGACAGCAAGTCCAATCGCGTCGTCGCCGGTGACGACGAAACGGTCCTCCGGCACTCCGAGCTCACGAAGGTGGCCGGGACTCCGTACGCCTTCGCGAAGCGCAATCAGCTCAAGACGGGGGAGCACCTCTTGCGCCCGGGAGACGAGCTCCGGTCGCTCCAAAGGACCGATGCCCTGGCCAAACATGGCCGCGGGGATACCGGCATCGAGAGCCGCACGAAGAATCGAGAGAGTGCGAGAAACCTGAGCGGCGTCGACATCGGTCATGTAACCGCCGCCGGCGCAGACCACGAGGTCAGCTTCGCGGGCGGCGCCCGGGGCAGGCCGGTAGTCGAGCTGAGGCATCTCCGTTTCAGGCGGGAGCGTGTCCGGCGGCCCGAGGATCGCACGCTTCAGAGGTCGAGCGGCGTTGCGTACCCCTTCGGAGGTTGCTTGGCCGGCGTCCAGGCCCAGGCGAAGCACTCCGGGAGCGCGCTCGACGACGCGGAGCGCCATCGACGCATCCGGCCAACTGCCCGTCGCGGCATATGGCACGGGTGTCACACCCGGAAAATACATCCCGACCTTCGCCGGGGCGTCGGTCACCAGGCCGATCTCCGCGTCGGGCCATAGCTCGCGAAGGCGACTGATGGTGACCTGAATCATCGCCAGATCGCCTTTGTTGACGAGTCCATACTCACCGTTGTCGACCAGAATGCGCACTCGGTCCTCCCTGAAATCAGAATTTGCGCAATCCGCCGGAATGGTTACCGGCATCGCTCGACCGAGGCTGACAAGCCCTATGACCCACGCCGACCTACTTTCGACTAGTGCCACCAGTGGCAGGACGCATAGGCTCCATCGGCCATGACCGCCTCCCGGAACAGTGATTGGGCAGAACTTGCGCGGATTTACGAGGCGCCCGTACTGCTCATCTCGCCTCATATGGACGACGCCTGGCTCAGTTGCACGGCCATTTTGATGCGTCCTGAGCCCATTCACGTCCTGACTGTCTTTGGAGGTGCTCCAGAGGTTCCGGTCACCACGGACTGGGATCTGGCGTGCGGATTTTCCGACTCGCAAGAGGCCAATGCCGCGCGGCGTGCCGAAGAACGACTCGCGTTTCACGACACTCCCCATCGCCTCGAGGTGATGGATCTCTTGGAGCACCAGTACCTCACCGGACCCCGTGACCTGGCCCACGGCCAACGCCTGGGGCTGCTCGCACGAGACTGGCTGCGGTCACACCGGGGAGGCGTGGTACTCGCCCCCGTCGGAGCCGGAAGCAGCAACGGAGCCGTGTCGGGAATCCTTGGAAAAGCGCAGCGCCGGCCAAAGATCGCGCCCCATCCTGATCACGTGACGGCCCGCAATGCTCTCGCCCGAGCGGTGCCGCCGCGCTCGCTCCTGCTCTACGAGGAGTTCCCCTACCGACGGGGGGGGCGCGGAGATCGAGAGGCCTCTCGCGTCGCCAAGCTGCGGGGCGAGTTCATGGGGAAGGTCGACCTCCACGTCGACACCCGACGCAAAGCGACCGCGGCGGCTCACTACCCCTCGCAGCTACGAGGTCTGTGCGGAACCGGTCCGCAGTTCTCCGATCCGCGTGCGCTCGAAACCACCGAGCGCTACTGGCTCCCGACCCCTTAGCGCAGTCTCGTTATCCGACGGGCGGTGGCTCGGCGCGTGTTCTTCCCCTTGGGGAAGCCGTACCGACGACCCGCTTCGATCTCGCTTTTTTCGGCACGCGGAATCGAACGACCAGGGTCTTGCGCTGACCTCGGCGGAAGTACCCGGCCTTCCAGGTGGTCTTGCCCTGGCGGAAAGTGACCTTCCGCGAACGCTTCACCAGCCGCAGGCATCTTGGGACCCAATCGGTGACGACCGGCGAGAACGACGTCAGCAGGCTGTTGCCACCCTCGCTCTGGCCTCCGAACACCAAGATCTCGCCCGTGATCGGCGACACATGCTGGCCCGAACAGAAGATGTTCTCGGTGGGATTCGCCGTCAGGCGGTGTGACGCGGCGCCGGTACCGAGCTCCGGATTCCAAACGTCAGAAAGTGCGCCGCACCCTGGCCCGTACCCGCACCGGCACCCCAGATCACAACCTCCCCCTCCGGCGTGAGCACGGCATAGATCGCGATCACCGGCCAGTCGACAAGACCCGACCAGGCACCCGTCGCGGCGGTGCCCGAGATCGGGGTGCCGATCGCGCGAGCTGCCGGACTGAAGGTCGACGGCACGACGGTGAGGGCGAGTGAGGCGATTGCAACGCGAACCAGCGCCGCAAGCACTCCAACGGGCCGGTGTTGGAAGCGCCGCGCCATCCGCAGCGGCGAATGGGAGGTGACAGGGGCTATGCGACGAGCCTCGCCTCTGTAGGAAGTCGTTCAGGGCCCCATCACTCGGACGAGTGACTTCTCCGCGATCGAGGGCCGAGTCGCCGGAATCCGACGCCGGCGCTACGCGCCATGGCCCCTCACCCCCTCAAGGCCATAGGTTGACCTCGACGCTGCTCGGGCCACCCGGCGGCGGCCAACGATGGAAAGCGACTACATCACCCCGGAGGCGGCCGGAACCCTGGCCGGCCTGCTCCGCGAGCGGCTTCGGCGCACGCCGGACAAAGCCGCGTACCGTCACTTCGAGGTCGCGAGCAAGACCTGGGCGGATACCACCTGGCGCGACATGGCCACCGAGGTCGGCCGCTGGCAGCAGGCACTGCTGAAAGAGGATCTCGCCCCGGGTGACCGCGTCGCGGTAATGCTCCGAAACAGTCGAGAGTGGGTTCTCATCGACCAAGCAGCGCTTGGCCTGGGCCTCGTGGTCGTGCCGCTCTATGTGAACGATCGTCCTGGCAGCGTTGCCTACATCGTCGAGCACGCGGAGGTGAAGCTCCTGGTGGTGGAGGGCCGCCGGCAATGGCGGGAGCTCCAGCGCGCGAGCAACGGCCTGGACGGGATCACGCGGATCGTGACCGTAAGCCGGCTGGAGCCGGACGATCGGCCCGAGGATCCCCGCCTGACCTCTCTCTCCAACTGGCTGTTCGGACTGGAGGGGCCGTTGCAGGCGCTCGACGGTGAGACAGACGAGCTCGCGACCATCGTCTACACCTCCGGTACCACCGGCCGGCCCAAGGGCGTGATGCTCAGCCACCGCAACGTGCTGGCCAATGCGCACGCGTCGGCCCGGTGCGGCGAGTTCGGCAACACCGAGGTATTCCTTTCCTTCCTCCCTCTCTCACATACGCTCGAACGCACGGCGGGGTACTACCTGGCCATGATGATCGGTGGGCTCACCGCATTTTCCCGTGGCATCCCACAGCTCGCCGAGGACCTGCGGACCGTGCGGCCCACCATCCTTATCTCGGTGCCGCGGGTCTACGAAACGCTCTACGCGAGGATCATGGCCCGCGTGGAGCAGGAATCGCCACTCCGTCGAGGACTCTTCGAACTGGCACGCGCCATCGGCTGGCGGCGATTCGAGCGGCGGCATGGGCGCGGCTCGTGGTCGCCGAGCCTAATGCTGTGGCCGGTGTTGGAGCGACTCGTCGCCGACCCGATCCGGAAAGGCCTCGGGGGCCGCCTTTCGTTCGCCATTTCCGGCGGCGCAGCCCTCCCTTCTGAGGTCGCGCGCCTGTTCCTGAGCCTCGGCCTCCCGATCTACCAGGGCTATGGCCTGACCGAGGCCAGTCCTACCGTCACGGTGAATCGCATCGACGACACCAAGCCAGACAGCATCGGACTTCCGCTTCCGGGCGTCGAGGTACGCATCGGTGAACACGACGAGATCCTGACCCGGAGTGTCCATGTGATGCTCGGCTACTGGGACAACCCCGCTGCCACTGCGGAGGCGATCGACGCCGAAGGCTGGCTGCACACGGGTGACCAGGGACGCGTCGACGCGGACGGGCACTATTTCATCATCGGCCGGCTGAAGGAGATCATCGGTCTTTCCAGTGGAGAGAAGATGCCCCCAGCCGACATGGAGTTGGCGATCTCGATCGATTCCCTCTTCGATCACGTAATGGTCTTTGGCGAAGGCAAGCCCTATCTCGTTGCCGTAGCCGTCCTCGACCGACGGCAATGGACGACGCTCGCTCGAGATCTTGCCCTCGATCCGGAGGATCCCGCGGCCCTTGCAGATCGGGTCGCCGAAAAAGCCGCGCTCGCGCGCATATCCGCCCGCCTAACCGACTTCCCCGGATATGCGCAGATACGGCGCGCTCACCTGACCACGGAGCCGTGGACGATCGACGAGGGCCTCCTGACGCCAACTCTCAAACCGCGTCGGCAACAGATCCAGCGCCGATTCGCCGCGCAGATCGAGGCGCTCTACGAGCCCGGTCCGCGGCGCACATCGGTGGTCTAGCGTCGCACCCCGGTGATGCGACGAGCGTGCTTGCGGTTCGTATTCGTGCCTTTGGCGCTTGCGCGCGCCACCAGTGAGCCCTTTGCCTTCTTCGGCACCCGGTACCGCAGCACGAGGATCTTCCGCTGCCCCGGCCGAAGGGTGCCCGCGCGCCACTTCACGAGGCCCCTGCGACGGTTGTAGGAAACCTTCCTGGAGCGCTTGGTGAGCCGCAACGCCTTCGGCGCCCGCTCCGTGGCGATAACCCGCTTCGCAGCCGCCCTGCCACGATTGCGCAGCACAACGCGATAGGTGATCACGCCTCCGCGCTTGACGCGCCTGGGCCCCACCAAAGACACCTTTAGTCGGGGTGACTTCTTCGCCTTGGGCGGAGCGGGGGCGGGCCCTGGCGGTACCGCGGTCGGAGCGGCGGGTGTCGGATTGGGCGCGGGAGGGGGCGGCGGCGGAGGTGGCGGGCCTTGGATCTGGAGCCGCACCTGAGCGGTTCCCCACCACCCCTTGTCATCGCGCACCGTGAGGGTCGCGTCGTAGGTGCCGCCGAAGGCGTACGTGTGGGTTGGGCTGGCCAGACTCGAGCCGTTGCCGTCGCCGAAGTCCCACGAATAGGTCAGCGGGTCACCGTCGAGATCGCTGGAGCCCACGCTGCTGAAAGCGACCTGGAAAGGCGCCGTCCCACTTGTGGACGATGCCGCGGCGGCAGCGGTGGGCGCG
The DNA here is from genome assembly GCA_947258365.1 of uncultured Thermoleophilia bacterium. Taxonomy (GTDB): domain Bacteria; phylum Actinomycetota; class Thermoleophilia; order Miltoncostaeales; family Miltoncostaeaceae; genus CAMYIK01. Next base: position 12,751 of record CAMYIK010000010.1, read on the forward strand.
TGGTTCACGATCGACGCGCCGATCCGGACGATCGAGGCCACGCTCGGCACACCGTTGCCGTCGATGGCGTAGAGCAGGTAGTGGCCGGGTGTGGCCAGGTTCGCGTTGGGCGGCCCCTGAATGGACAACGTGTTGCCGTTCTGAGTGAACGGCAACTCCATGAAGCGCTGCTCCATGTCGAAGGAGTGCGTAACCGAACCGGTCTTGATCAGTGTGACCCGGGAAATGATGTCGCCGGGTTTCACGGTGGCCGCTGCTTGCCCTGAGTACGGCAAGGAGGTCGGCGCGCTGAGCCAGCCGGGCCGGGCCGCAGGCGACCCACCGGCGTTGAACAGATAGCGCGGGTAGAAGACTTCGGCGTCATCGTTGAGGACCGGCCCCGGCTCTCCGCCACCGGCAAGTAGCACCGCGCCGTCCGGTAGAAGCAGGCTGGTGGAGTGGTAGAGGCGCTCCTGCTGGCCTGAAGAGAGCTCTGTCCAGACTCCGGTCGCCGGGTCCCAGATTTCGGGCTTCAGCGCGACGTTGACCAACTGGTTGTCCACGCCGGATCCTCCGGTGACCAGGACTTTCCCGTTGGGGAGCACCGTGCTGTCGGCCCATGCGCGCGGCGAGTTCATGTTTCTGGTCAGCGTCACGGTAGGCGTCGGGCCGCTGAGATCGATGATCGAGGCGCGATTGGACACCACACCGTTGGTCTCGATACCGCCGACCTGCAGGACCTTGTCCGGCTGATACATCACGGCGGTCGAGGTATGACCGGCGTTGCCGTTCCAGGTGCCGGGGATCGGAGTGATGCTGCCGGTTCCCGACGGGTCGATGTAGTACATGTTGCGCTGGCTGAGACCGAAGATCCGGCCGTCGCTCTGGACCCAGGTGCGCGGGTAGTACCACCCCGGGCCGGCGTTGGCGGGATAGCCGTAGATCGCCTGGCTCGTTGCACCGGTGAGTTCGGTCCACCCGCTTCCCGGTGTGAACAGCTCGGGAGTGATCACCGCCGCTCCGTCGAACCCGCCGACGCTTCCACCCTGCACCAGGGTGCGACCGTCGGGCAGCGTCGTCGTGGTCGGATACCAGCGGGGATGCACCATGGGGTTGGCCGTATCCGTCAGCACGTTCGAGCCAGGCGCGAACCTCAGGGCGGCCACACCTCCAGCGCCGTCCGGCAACTCTCCTCCGAAGGTGAGGATCTCACCCGTCGTCGGAGAGACGTGCTGCCCAGAGCAGAACAGCGCGGTGCCGGTGCTGTTCGCCAGCAGTTGATGCGAGCCGGCTCCCGTGCCGAGTGCGGGGTCCCAGACGTCGAACGAGGTGCCGCTCTGCCCGTTGCCCCAGGTGACCACTTTGCCCGCCGGACTGAGTACGGCGTGCACCGCGAGCGTTGGCCAGTCGAGCACGCCGGACCAGGCCCCGAGGGTGCTACTTCCGTTCGGAGGTATACCCACGGCTTTCTCGCCGGAGTCGACCAGCAACGGCGCGGCGATGAGCAACAGCGAAGCGACGACTACGCTGACCAAACCGGCGAGTACCGACGCCGGGCGGCGGCGGCGAGGTGTGTCAGAGGGGGAATGACTCACAGGCCGCACGGTCGTCCCGCGGGCCGCCTCACTGCCTGGCCGAACGCCCAGAACGGGCGACTAGGTACCGGAGAAGACCCGCATAGTGCGTAAACCCGACAAACCGCATTGAGGTTACGCGGCGAGGTCGGCAGCCGGTTGTGCGGCGGTCATCAGGCAACAGCGCCGCAACCGCGAACCGGACGTGCGTCGTTGGAACCACGAGTTCTCACGACAAAGAGGCATCTTGATGACCACCATGAAACGCGCGGCCGGAATCCTGGCCGCCGCAGGACTTCTCGCCGTTCCCGTCACGGGCGCCGCGGCAGAAGGCAACATCGTGCAAACCGCCGATGGAGCGGGCGACTTCACCACGCTGATCTCCCTCGCCAAGCAAGCCGGACTTGCCGGTGCGCTGAGCGGCGATGATGAGCTGACGGTGTTCGCCCCGACCGACGCCGCGTTCGCCAAGGTGCCGAAGTCCACCCTCGCGGAGCTACAGCGCAACCCGGCCGCGCTACGGCAGGTGTTGCTCTACCACGTGCTCCCCGGCGAGAGGACGGCCGCCGATGTCGTTCAGCTCAGTGCCGCCAAGACGCTCTCCGGACAGGGAGTCAAGGTCCGGGTCCGCGGCGGAGCAGTACGCGTCAACAACTCGCGAGTCGTCGCGACCGACGTCCAGGCGAGCAACGGCGTCATCCACGTCATCGACCGCGTCTTGATCCCCAAGAAGCTGCCGAGGAACGCGCGCAACATCGTCGGTGTCGCTTCCCGCGATGATCGCTTTGACACGTTCACCTCACTCGTCAAGGCCGCAGGCCTCACAAAGGCACTCTCCGGCAAGAGCAAGTTGACCGTATTCGCGCCGACCGACGCCGCGTTCGCCAAAGTTCCGAAGGCAACTCTCGACGCCCTCGCGGCCGACAAGGACGCTCTGCGAGAGGTGCTCCAGTACCACGTCATCGCAGGCGATAAGCCCGCGGCAAAGGTCGTGAAGCTCCGCGCGGCGCGGACGCTCAACCACCAGGGAGTTCGCATCCGCGTCCGCGGCGGCAAGGTTCGCGTCAACAACGCCACCGTGACCGACGCGAACATCCGAGTAAAGAACGGGACGATCCATGCGATCAACCGGGTGCTGCTGCCGCCGAGCCTCCCCGAGGTCGACAAGAACCTGGCCGAGGTCGCCCTTGGCGTCCCGCAGTTCTCGACCCTCGTGTCACTGGTGCAGGCCGCGGACCTTCTCCCCGCGCTGACCGGCGACGATGACCTGACGGTCTTCGCTCCCACCAACGCGGCGTTCGCGAAAGTTCCGCAAGCGACCCTGGATGCGCTGCTGGCCGACAAGGCCAAGCTTCAGCGCGTGCTGAAGTACCACATCCTGTCCGGTGAGAAGCTGGCTCGGAACGTCGTGAAGCTCGACTCGGCGACGACCCTCGCCGGTGGCGTGAAGGTCAACAACGCAAACGTGATCGCGGTGAACGCCCGTGCAAAGAACGGAGTGATCCACGTGATCGACGAGGTGCTGCTCCCGCCGAATCTTTAGGCGGACAGCAGGTCCGGCCTCCCCTTCCCGGCCGGGCCGATTCGCGACCCCCGCCGTTCTCAACCGCGGCGGGGTCGCCCCCCTATCTCGTCGAGCCCAATGCCCTGATCGGCGAGAGCATCCTGGATGGCATCTCGATCAGGGCCCTCGCGGAGAAGCTGGGCCTGACCCGTGGCCCGAACCCGCCGAAGGTCGACGACCGACGACGCCGTGCCCGGCAACCGGCCCGCGTCGATCTCCACGTCGACACGCTCCCGCAGCGCATCCGGAACCTCACTGAGTTCGGCCGGATCCAGCCCGCCGGGGTGATTCGCGCTCGTCGCCACGAGCGGCACGCTCAATCCCTCAAGGCCGGGGCCGACTCGCGGCGCGCGGATGCCGACCGAACCCGGCGAGTCTCCGGCGGCTGCCACGAAGCGGCCGGCGCTGTCGTCGACGATGCAGGTAACGGGTCCGGGCAGTAGCGCCCGGGACGCCTCTGCCGCGACCTCGCCGAGCGCTCCGAGAACCTCGTCCAGCAGCCGTGGGCAATAGATCACGACCTGGCATGGCTGACTGCGCGGTCGGCCCTTGACCTCGTAGAGCGTGGCGATGCCAGCAGGGGATTCCAGCGCGGCCGCAAGTCCGTAGACCGTGTCGGTGGGAACGAGGCCCACACCGCCACCTGCGAAGACCGCCGATGCTCGCTCAACGGCCGTCACCGGCGCGTCGACCACCGCTCGGCTCAGAGGTGCCCGCCCACGATCCGCTCGATGCCCGCGAGGTCATGGCGGAGGTCAGACTCCTTGAAGCCCGCCTCGTCCATTCTCTCCAGGGCGGCGTGTGCTTGCCCCTCTCCGACCTCCATCATGAGCCACCCCTCCTCGTCGAGGAACGGCACGGCGCTATCGATGATCGCGTTGATCATCTCGTCGCCGACCGGTCCCGCGACGAGCGCCTCGCGTGGCTCGAAGGTGAGCTCCTTGGGACCTTCCTCGAACTGCTTCTCCGACAAGTACGGCGGGTTCGCGACGATGGCGTCCATCTTGTATTCGCCGAGAGCACTGAAGCCATCCGATTCCATCATGTGCACGTTGGCGTTGGCGGCCTCGGCGTTGCTTGTCGCCACGGCGAGCGCGGCGGCCGACTTGTCGATGCCGACCACACGAAGATCCCTTCGCTCCGTCGCGAGGGCGAGGGCGATGGCCCCGCTGCCGGTGCCCCAGTCCAGCACCCGCGCGCGATCGGGTAGAACGTCGACAGCCCACTCCACGAGGATCTCCGTCTCCGGTCGTGGCACGAGTACGTCGGAGTTGACCAGCAGATCGAGACGCCTGAACGCCCGCTTGCCGATGATGTGAGCGACGGGCTCTCGCTCACCTCGCCGGCGAACGGGATCGCGCAGAAGTACGCGCTCCTCGACATTGAGCGGTCGCTCCGCATCGGTGTACAGCGCGATCCGTTCAAGCTCGAGGAAGTGGGAGACGATCAGCTCCGCGTCGAGGCGCGCCGACTCGATGCCGTGTTTTTGGAAGTACAGGGTGGCCCGCTGAAGAGTCTCGCCGAGAGTCAGCGGGCGAGCGGCTGCTGACTGTTCGCTCACTGAAAGTATCCGTTGGCCTGGGCTTCGAGTAGGCGGCGTCGCTCCTCTGCCTGGAGCGCCTCTACCAGCTGGTCGAGCTGTCCGGAGAGCGCGGTCTCGCGCAATGGTGAGGTCAGACCGATGCGGTGATCGGTGAGCCGGTTCTGCGGATAGTTGTACGTGCGGATCTTCTCCGAGCGATCTCCAGTGCCAAGCTGGCCGCGTCGCGCGGCCGACATTTCGGCATCGAGCTCTGACTGCGCCTTCTCATAGAGGCGGGCGCGAAGCACGCGCATGGCCTTCTCCCTGTTTTGCAGCTGACTCTTTTCATCTTGCATCGCCACAACGATGCCGGTCGGCTCGTGGGTTATCCGGACGGCCGAATCTGTCGTGTTCACGCTCTGGCCACCCGGCCCACTGCTCCGGTAGACGTCGATCTTGAGGTCGTTGCGATCGATCTTCACGTCGACCTCGTCAACCTCTGGCAGCACCGCCACGGTTGCGGTCGAGGTGTGAATGCGCCCCTGGCTTTCGGTTGCCGGCACGCGCTGGACCCGGTGCACGCCGGCCTCGTGCTTGAAGAGGGAATATGCGCCTGCGCCCTTGACCGCGATCGTGGCGTCCTTGACGCCACCGGCATCCGCCTCGCTCGTCGACATGAGTTCGGTCGCGAGGCCTCGGTTGCCCGCGAAGCGCGAGTACATGTCGAGCAGCTCGCGGGCGAAGAGCGCGGCTTCTTCCCCGCCGGCGGCGGCGCGGATCTCGATGAGGACGTCCTTGTCGTCGTTCGGATCGGGCTCGAGCATCGCTTCGCGAAGCAGCGGGCCGAGATCGTCCAGTTCCTTCTGGGCTTCGTCCCGAAGCGCGCGCACGTCGGTGTCGTCGTCTTCGGTGAGCAGCTCTTCGGCTTCGAGCACGCGTCCCGCGGCGTCCCGGTACTTGGCCGCGAGCCCGATCGCCGGCTCCAGTCGCGAGTAGCGCCGGCTCACGTCGGCGAACTTCTCACGATCAGAGGCGAGTTCGGGGTCGCCGAGAGCCTCAGTCAGCTCGCTGCTGAGTTTTTCAATCTGATCGACGAGCTGGTCAAGAATGGAACTCATGCTCGCCGGATGGTGGTGGGGGTCGGATCAGCTGACACGACTAAGTTCGCCATTGTGGCAGAGCGGAGACCGCTTCGACGGGACCATTGCTCCCTTCCGGGCGCCTTAGGACGCCGGAATGATCCGGGTCGTGATCTGCTTGCTGGCGGGTGTTCGGCTGCCCTCGGCGATCTGTTCCAGCGGGACGAGCACGTTCGCCTCGGGGTAGTAGGCCGCAAGACAGCGCCGCGGGATGTCATACGGCACGACGGTCCAGCCCTCTGAATAGCGCCTGGTGCCCCGGAAACGGCTCTCGAGATTGACGCGCGCGCCCTGCGGGAGACCCAGCTCAGCAAGGTCTGCCGCGTTGGCCATCACGACCCGCCGATTGCCCTGGAGTCCCCGGTACCGATCGTCGTGACCGTAGATGGTGGTGTTGAACTGATCGTGGCTGCGGATGGTCATCAACAGGAACTCATCCTCGCCCTGATCGATCTCCGGAAGGGCGTTCACGGTGAACTGAGCCCGGTCAGACTCCGTGCGGAACTCGCCGACACGAGCCGCGTTGGGAAGGGTGAAGCCCCCGGGCTCGCGCACTCGGGTGTTGTAGTCATCGAACCCGGGCACCACCTGCTCTATCCGGTCTCTGATCCGATCGTAGTCCGCGGCCATGGCGTCCCACTCCAGACCCGCATCCGCACCGGAGAGCTCGCGCCGGAAGGTGGCCTTGGCGAGCCCGGCGACTATGGCGACTTCAGATCGCAGGGATGGTGAGACCGCCTCAAGCCGTCCGGATGAGCTCTGGATCACGCCCATCGAATTCTCGGTGCTGACGAGCTGCTCACCGGAGCGCTGACGGTCGATCTCTGAACGCCCGATACACGGGAGGATCAAGGCCTCCTCCCCGTGGATCAGATGACTGCGATTGAGCTTCGTTGACACGTGCACGGTCATTCCGCAGGCCTTCAAGCCGTCGGCGGTACGACGCGTGTCCGGGCTCGCGGACAGGAAGTTGCCCCCCATCGCGAAGAACACGTCGACCTGGTCGTCGAGCATCGCGGTGATGGCGCCCACCGTGTCATGGCCCGGCTCACGAGGCGCCGTGAAGCCGAAGACCTCTTCGAGTCGGTCGAGGAACTCCGGGCGAGGCCTCTCCCAGATACCCATTGTGCGATCGCCTTGAACGTTGCTGTGACCCCGCACCGGGCAAGTACCGGCCCCCGGCTTGCCGATGGCTCCGCGCATCAGCAGCAGGTTCACGTACTCACGGATGGTGCGCACCGCGTATTCGTGCTGGGTCAGACCCATGGCCCAGCAGCAGATGATGCGCTCAGAATCCCTGACCCACGACGCCGCCTGCTCCACCATCGATGAATCCAGACCCGCCTCCGCGCAGAGAACCTCGAAGTCGTGGGTCATCAAGTCGGCACGCAATGAGTCGTAGCCGCTGGTCGACGCCTCGACGAAGCTGGCGTCAATGGCGTCGAGACCTTGATCCTGCCACTGCTGGAGTCGCAGCATGATGGCCTTGGCCAAGGGGATGTCCCGGCCGATCTTGAGCTGGAGGTAGAGGTCGGCGATGCCGGTTCCCGAGCCCAGCAGCCCCCCGACCGTCTGGGGATTCTTGAACGTCACCAGCCCCGGCTCGTGGAGGGGATTGATAGCGATGATCCTCGCGCCTCGGTTCTTGGCACGCTCGAGCGCGCTCAGCATGCGCGGATGATTGGTGCCGGGATTCTGGCCCGCGATCAGGATCAGCTCGGCGTGGTCGAAGTCCTCGAGGGCCACAGAGCCCTTGCCGATTCCCAGCGTCTGCGAGAGCGCGACTCCGCTCGACTCGTGGCACATGTTCGAGCAGTCCGGGAGGTTGTTGGTGCCGAGCATCCGCACGAACAGCTGGTAGAGGAACGCGGCTTCATTGCTGGTGCGGCCGCTCGTGTAGAAGACCGCACGACCGGGGCTGTCCAACGTCCGAAGGCGCGCGCCGACACGCTCCAGCGCGTCGTCCCATGAGACGGGTGTGTAGTGATCAGCACCAGGGGCCAGATACATCGGCGCGGTGATCCGTCCGCTTTTTCCCAGACGGTGGTCGTCCCACTCACGCATCTGCGCCACGCTATGGCGTGCGAACAACTCGGGATCGGTGCGACGAGAACTCGCCTCCTCGACCAGTGCCTTCACCCCGTTCTCACAGTATTCGCCGAGCATCGATCGGCGGTCATCAGGATCGGGCCACGCGCAGCCGGGGCAGTCGAAGCCGCCCTTTTGGTTCATCGAGAACAGCGCTTTGACGGCGCCTGGCCTGGCTTCGCTCCGGATGCGCCCGAGAGAGGTGCGGACGGCGGTCAGTCCCGCCACGGCATCGGGCGGCTTGCGCTGGTTGACGCTGCGATCGTCCCGGGGCGTCTCGCCGCGATCCGCGGGGCGGTCACTCATGCTCACCGGACGAGGGGTGCGGATAGAGGTGGGCCTCATCCTCGTCGGAGCGAAGCGTAACGCACTTCCAGTCCTTCTCGAGGAGAACCCTGAGACCGTCCGTCGAGTTGGCGACCGTCGCCTCGATGCCCACGCGATCGGTGCCGGTCCAATCGTCGACCTCGGCGCCTGGGACGTAGACCGAGATCTGCCCGGCACTCAGTTCGACATCGACGGCGCGATGGTCGGCCGAGCTGATCAACTCATAGGCGAGCGCGCTGAGATCGGCGGAGCCGATGTGGATCGCGTCGACCACTCTGCCCTGCTCGGCGAGGCGAGCGATCTCGTCGGGAGAAAGCCTCAGCCGAAGCGAGTCACCACTAATCCGGAGCTTCACCACTCCCCCGAATCTTCGAGCCGAATCCGACCGATTCCGGAGTAGACGTTGAAACGATCCTCCTTGAGGAAGCCGATCAGGGTCATGCCCACCCGCTCTGCGAGCTCCACGGCAAGACTGGACGGAGCGCCCACGGCCGCCATCCCAGCGATGCCCGCGACCACCGCCTTTTGCACGATCTCGAAGCCCGCCCGGCCACTGACGACCAAGATGTCCTCCGACGCGATGGCGTCACCTCTGAGGCGGACCTCGCCGATGACCTTGTCGACCGCGTTGTGGCGACCGATGTCCTCAGCCAGCACCCTCAGCGCGCCCGCGGAATCGAACAACGCCGCGGCGTGAAGGCCTCCGGTCCGTTCGAAGACGTCCTGCTCGGCTCGCATGCGCGACGGGAGGTCTTGGATTAGGCCCGGGTCCCAAACCGAGTCCGCCATCGGCAACGCCGGCCGATCGGCGGCGACGACGGCCGATACGGAGGCCTTGCCGCAGAGACCACAGCTGGAGCTCGCAAAACTCGCGCGGCGCTGCTGATCAAGATCCGTGGGTAGCGCGGAGAGATCCACCACGATCTGAGTGGCCTCGCCCTCGACACCCGGGGTCGGCGTGATGCCGAGCACCTGCACGTCACCGCCGATGATGCCCTCGCTCGACAGGTATCCGGTTGCGAGCGCGGCGTCATCGCCCGGCGTGCGCATGGCTACGACGAGCTCGAACGGCTCCTCCTGACCTGGCCAGGTCAGGAGGATTCCGACAGGCTCTTCGGCAGCCAATAGATCGTGGACGCCGGTGACCCCTTCCGGGGTGACCCGCTGTACCTGGATCGCTCTGTCGGACGGAGTACCGAACTCCATGACGACAAACCTATGACATTGACTGGCGGGAACGCTCGCGGAAGTTCTCGGGATCGTTGACGTTCCTCAGCACCTCAGGCGCGACGTCGAACACTTCGAAACCAACACGATCGAGGGCCGCGCGGACCGAGAGTCGCCCAGACTCGACGTGCTCAACCACGGCCTCCCGGCACTCAGGCATCCAGAGACTCGGCAGCGGGCTGGCGTGGGAGCCGGCGCCAAGGCAGGCGGCGGCGGAGCCATCGGCATCCAGCAGGAGGCCAAGGTGTTCAGCGTCCAAACGCGGCATGTCGACGGGTATGGCGAGGACGCCCTCTCCGCGAAAATGGTGAAGAGCCGTGGCAATGCCCCCGAGGGGCCCGACATCCGCCCAGCGATCATGGATCGCCTCACGACCAGCCGGGAGCAGGTCGAGCTGCTCTGCCCGGAGGGAATACGTAGGAACCAGGCCGAGCTCGCCGGCGATACGGTCAATTCGGGCCAGCACAGGCTCGCCCTCAATAACGAGGGCTGCCTTGTCCTTGCCCATTCGCCGGCTACGGCCGGCGGCGAGCACTAGGGCCCGGACCCGGATTGCGCGTCCAGGATCAAGCATGACGCCCGCGCTCTAAACGGCGGGCGTTTCGCCCGTGTCGATGCCCCGGGGCGCAGAAACCAAGATCCGCAAGGACGCAGGGAGGATCGATGCCGGAGGCATCGGAGCGCCGACCAGCCGGTCCGTGTCGATGCCCCTGGGGCGCGAGAACCAAGCAGCGCAAGGACGCAGGCGACCGGAGGGAGCGAAGGAGGATCGATGCCGAGGGCATCGTGACGACCGAGGACGCCGCGCTGCGCCGCGTTCTCGTGCGCCAGGGTACGACTAATGGCCGGTTGGTTGGCGCTGGACCGAGGACGCCGCCGGACCGCAGTGTTTATGCGATCCGGGGTGCGACTAAGGGTGGAACGGCAGCCGTTCCCTAGCCCTTCTTTGAGCGCGCCAGCTTGCGGCGGAAGCGCTCGACACGGCCACCGGTGTCGACCAGCTTCTGAGTGCCGGTGTAGAACGGATGGCACTCGCTGCAGATCTCGACCCGGATCGAGTCAGCCGTCGAACGCGTCTTGAACTCCGCTCCGCAGGAGCAGGTGACGTCGCACGTCGTGTACTCAGGGTGGATCTCAGTCTTCATCTCTTCCTCAATCGGTCGAAGCAGCTGGCTACTGTAGCTCAGGCTAGGCGTTGCGCGCCTTGACCAGCTCGGTGAGCTTCGGGACGATCTCGTGCAGGTCGCCGACGATACCCAGGTCGGAGAACTCGAAGATCGGTGCGGACGCGTCCTTGTTGATCGAAATGATCGTCTGGGAGCTCTGCATGCCGACCTTGTGCTGGATCGCGCCCGAGACGCCGGCTCCGATGTAGAGCTTCGGCGCGACGGTCTTGCCCGTCTGACCGATCTGAGTGGCGTACGGGTACCAACCCGAGTCGACCACCGCACGGGTCGACGCGACCGCTCCACCAAGCGCCGAGGCAAGCTCCTCCATGAGGGAGAAAGCCGAAGGGTCACCGAGTCCACGGCCACCGGTCACCAGAATGTCTGCCTCCTCGATGGAAGGACCCGCAGCTTGCTCGGTGTCCTGCCCGACCAAAGTGGCCTTCGACGAGAAGTCCTCGATCGCCACCGCGACGTTCTCGACTTCGCCCGCACCGGCGCTCTCGGCCGGCTCGAACGAACCTGAGCGAAACAAGGCGAGCTTGGGGCCCTGGGTCCAGCCCACATCCACGATGACGCTGTCATCGAGAGCCGCCTGCTTGCCGAGCAGACCGTCGCCGTCCGTCTCGCAGTCGCCGAGGTCCCAGTTCAGACCGGCGTCGAGACGCGCGGAGAGACCGCCGGCTACATCCGACGCCAACACCGAGGAGGCGAACAGCACGTTGTCGAAGCCCTTCTCGGTGATGAGCTTGCTCAAGACGTCTACGCGAGGCTGAGGCAGTGGAGCCTCCAGCTGCGGGTCGTCGGCGATGTAGACCTTGGCCGCCCCGTACTGCGCCGCCTGGGCCGCGAGGCCGCTCACGCCAGAGCCGGTGATGACCGCCGCGGTGTCGGAGTCGATCGAGACCGCCTTGGTGAGCACGCCAAGCGCGCCCTTCTGGATCGAATCGCCGTGATGCTCGAGAAAGACCAGGGTGCTCATACGAACTTCCTTTCGACCAGGAACTCGAGGATCTTCTCGGCGGAGCTGCCTCCCTCGTCCTCGATCATGATGGTGTCGCCACTTGATGGAGGATCGGCAAGCGCCTTGACCGTTGTGCGGGAACCCGCCGAACCGGCGCTACCGGCGTCGGCTCCGACGTCGGCCAGCGACAGGACATCCTGCGGCTTTTTTTTGGCGGCCATGATGCCCTTGAGCGAGGGATAGCGCGGCTCGTTGAGCGAGTCGGCGACCGCGAGCACGGCCGGCAGCGGAGCCTCGATGCGGTCATAGCCGTTCTCCGTCTGGCGCCTGGCGGTGATCTTGCCGCCAGCGACCTCAAGCTCGGAGATCTGTGAGACGACCGGCATCTGAAGGCGGTCAGCGACGGCGGCCCAAAGAACCGCGCCGGCGGAGTCCGCGGCCTGCTGACCGAAGAGCACCAGGTCGGCCTCTTCCTTGGCGATGACCTTGCTCAGCACATGGCTGGTTGCCACGAGGTCCGAGCCGGCAGCCGCCTCGTCAGTGACCAGCACCGCACGGTCGGCGCCCATCGCGAGGGCCTTGCGCATCGAGTCGAGCGCCTTCTCCTTGCCCATCGAGATCAGCACGACCTCACCATCGCCTGCCGCCTCTTTGAGGCTCAAGGCTTCTTCGACGGCGTTGAGATCATAGGCGTTGAGCGCCCGGTCACCGGACCGGTCCAACCTCATGGTGCCTGGGTCGATGCGGCGCTCCGCACCGGCATCCGGCACCTCTTTCACGCACACGGCGATCTTCACTGAGACTGCTCCCTCGTCAGGTACTTACGGGCGCGGTGGCCTCGAACTGAACTGACCACAGAACGCACGTACCAAGTACGCCCGTATCCCAAGCGCCAAGCGAGAATACAGGGCACCCATAGGGCCGTCGAGACGCCCTTCGGCGTCAGTGACGAGCGTCAGGCGGCGGCGAGTTGGGCCACGCCGGAAACGGTGACCTGCACCGTGAACGGTCGTCGGTCGTCACCCAGCTGAGCCAGCGTCGCCGCGGCACCGGGCAGCACGTCGGATATCGCCGCACCGATGTCCTGGCTCAGCGCGTCGAACGTGGCCTGGGTATTCGGTGCGTTGAGTCGATCCTTGACGCTGATCTGAAGCTCATCGGTGCGGAAACTCACGGCCCCCTCGAGCGCCGGTTCGTTCTCCAGCCGACGTGCGCCCTCGACAGCCTCGCCGATGACCTGAGCGAGTCGTTCGCGTACCGATCCAGCTGCCTCTCGCTTTCGCGCATAGACGAAGCCGGGCCGGCCGTCGGCCAGATCTAACGACCGATCGGCCTCGTGCCCGATGAGCATCACGCCCGGGCCGTCGATGACGTGACCGTAGTCGGCGACGTCCAGCGGCAGACCGGACAGCTCACCGCCCTGGATCCATCGATGGAAGATCGGGATGTACTCGCCGGCGGCACGACTGATCGCGCTCGCGTCTGCGATGAAGAGCTTGGCGGAGATGCGGTGGAGATCCATCAGACGGCCGCCGACTGCGCGCCGGCCATCCGAATGTCGCATTGATAGGCCGCGTCGATGAACAGGCTCGTGTTCTCGATGAGCTCGACGATGTCGCGTTCGTGCCGGAAACTCGCGCCGGACTCATGGCGCTCGAACAGCGGCCGCGCGAACTTGCCCTTGGCAAAGCGGTCGAAGAAGAGCTTCGTGTCGTAGAACCGCTCCCGGAACTCCGTGACGATGGCCTCGGCGTCCTCGGGAGGATCGGGCATCTGGGTGCGCACCAACGACTGGGCGGCAGACAGCATGGCCTCGAAAGCCTTGGCGTCGGCCTTGCCGAGGTCTCCCTCGTCCAACGCGACCTGCGCCTCGAACGCGATGCTCTCGGCACGGGACAGCTCGAGGTCGACCCGCGTCACGACCTCGCCGGCGCACTCGCCGATGCCCATGTCCTTGCGGGTGAACTCTCGGGAGTCGCCCCAATCCACGTAGGCGCTCATGTCCTCTGAGTGGGCGGGGACTCCCTTGAAGTCGCTGATGAGAGCGCCGAGTTCCTTCTTGCCCAGCCGCGCGGTGAAGTCTTGGAAGCTCTCTCCGGACTCACGCTCGGCGATGAACCGGTCCGCGATCGCGTCGACGACCTCGGGGATGCGCTTGCTGGGAACCGCGCCGACCGGCATGCCGTACGAGCCCGCGTTCTCCTGCCAGCGTCCACCCAGTACGACCTGAAAGTGCGGCACCGTAAAGCCGTCGATGGTGCGGGTATTGCCGAAGAATCCGATGTCGGCGACATGGTGCTGCCCGCAACTGTTGAAGCAGCCGCTCACCTTGATCTTCAGCCCTCGCACCGACTCGTCGAGCTCGTATTGCTTTGCGGCCAGACGCGTCGTGAGCTCCGCGGCCAATCCACGGGAGCTCGCGATGCCGAGCTTGCAGGTGTCGGTACCTGGGCACGCGGTGATGTCCACGATCGTGCCGGCACCCGGCTCGGCGAGACCGATGGCCTTCAACTCGCTATAGAGCGCAGGCAGATCCTTCTCGCTGACCCATCGCAAGATGATGTTCTGCTCGACGGTCGTTCGCACCGACTCTCCGACGTACTTGCGTGCGATGTCCGCGAGTAGACGGGTCTGCTCCGAGGTAATGTCTCCGAGCGGCAGGGCGATCGTGGCGACGACGTAGCCCTCCTGGCGCTGTTTGTAGATGTTGGTTGCGTGCCACTCATCGAAGCCCTCGGGCCGGGCCGCCCCATTGAGAGAACTCGGCTCGACCTTGGCTTGTTCGGTGGCTGAGTCGAGGTCGTCGAGATAGTCCGTCCACCGCGAGTCGTGCGGCAGGATCTCGCGCTCTTCCAACACCAGGCGCCGGAACTCTTCGACACCGAGCTTGGCGATCAGGAACTTGATGCGCGCGCGGTTGCGGTTCTTCTTTTCCCCGAGTCGAGCGAACACGCGGCCGACCGCCTGGGCCAGCGGCAGGATCTCGCTCTCGGGCGCGAACTCCAACAGCAGCTCGGCCTGGTACGGGTTGGTGCCAAGACCGCCGCCGACGTAGACGTCGAAGCCGCGGATCTGTTTGCCGTCGATGTCCTTGACGCGAGCGATGTAGCCGAGGTCGTGCATCATCACCAGGCCGCAGGCCTCGTGGGCGCAGCCAGAGAACGCCGGCTTGAACTTGCGCCCGAAGTCCTGGCAATCGGGGTGGCCGAGCAGGAAGCGAAAGAGCGCGTCGGCATAGGGGGTGACATCGAACGCTTCGGTGCGACAAACGCCGGCGATCGGGCACCCGGTGATGTTGCGGACGCCGTTGCCGCAGGCCTCGCGGGTCGTGATGCCGACCGCGGCGAGGCGGCGCATCAACGTCGGACCATCATCCAGGTGCAGGTAGTGCAGTTGCACGTCCTGGCGGGTCGTGATGTGGAGGATGCCGTCGGAGTGATCCTCAGCACACTCGGCCAACACCTCGAGTTGCTCGGGAGTCACACCCCCATACGGGATCTTGATCCTGACCATGCCCGGGGCGTGCCAAAGAGTGTCGGGGCCCTTGGTTGGCGCTTCGGGGTAGTCGAGGTCTCGACTGTCTACGCCGTCGTGGCGCTGACCGTTGTCGTAGCGCTGGCCATACATGCCGCGCCGCAGCCGGGTCTCGGCGAAGATGCGCTCGTCGATCTTCTCTTGACGACGCAGCTCGAGCTGGGCCTCGAAGAGATCGATCTCCTCGGCCAAGTCGGGCGGCATCTCTGATTGCAGGCGGTCTTTCCAAATGGCCGCGTCGCTCATTCATCCTCCGTGGGGCGTGGCGGCCGCGAAATTACCATAAGCCCGCTGGGTTTTTCCTAATTAAGCCCTCGCGAGCCCCGAGGGGAGCCGTGGGTCACTCGATAGAGAGATCTCTAGAACGAGTTGGCCCAGACTTCTGCACAGATTGAACCTCTACTCGGTGCCAGTGCCAGAACCGGGTCCAGGCGGTGAGCTTGTCCCCGCATGGACGCCCACACTCGCTTTTTCACCGTCGCCTCGGTCTTCGCCGCGGCCCTCTCCTCCGCCCTCATCCTCGCCCCTTTCGGATCCGCGTCGACCACCGTCGTCGAACGCGACACCAAGGGCAGGACGATCACCTTCGACGTTCGGGCGCCCGGGGCGGACATCGGCGGCTACGCGGACATCCTGTCCGGCGCCGCCCATGGTGATGAGATCTCCCGCGCGCGCTTTACCGTCGTGCCCGAGGGTGAGGTCACGACGTTCTGCGGCTCCAGTGCGGAGGCCTGCTACCGCTGGACGCTCAAGGGCGGCGAGTTGATCGACGCGAACATCATCATTCCCCCGCGGAAGCCGGCCAAGTTGAGGCAGGTACTGCTGCACGAATACGCGCACCACATCGACGCCAGCAGTCGAGTTCAAACGGGCGCCAAGGTGTTCGACGGCACCCCTGGATGGTTCGCCGCCCGCAACATGAGCGCGCATTTTGCGACCGGCAAGGTGGACTGGCTCTACAAGAAGGGGTGGTCGCGCGCCATCGGTGAAATCTTCGCCGAGGACT
>CAMYIK010000011.1 GCA_947258365.1 uncultured Thermoleophilia bacterium
ATCCACTCTCACGGAGCGCGAGCGAGAGCACGAAAAAAGGGCCTCCGCGAGCACCTACGCGGCGCTCACGGAGACCCGGAGATAAGAGGACCGGCGGGAGCTGCCCACTCCCGCCGAACCTGCACGCCACGACAAGGGGGTCGGGCGGGCTGAATCCCAACGAGACGCCTTGCGAACGAATCGGTGGGGCTGCCGTGGCAACACCGAAGCGCTGCCGAAAACAATGAAAGCGACCCCCGCAGGAGCGGTCAAGGGTCTGTCTAGACTATTGCCGCAATTTGCGCATACCCGTATAGGTTATCCCCAGAAGTTCATACAAATGTGGACAACCTTGTGGACTCATTGAAAACCCCGAATTTACAGGAATTATGTGGCACGCGAGGCCATTAATGCTGTTGATCTATGCACAGGCTCCCCGTACGCTCCCGAGCGATTTCAACGACACCGCCTGAGGCCGATATCGACCCCGCGGAACCGGAGCCGCGACCTCAACCCGACCACCGCATTCGGATCGGGGAGCTTTCACGGCGCACAGGCATCAGTCCAGAGGTGCTACGCGCCTGGGAGCGGCGGTACGGCCTCTTCCAGCCTGAGCGCACGCCTGGCGGCTTCCGTCTTTACTTCCCGATGGACGAGCGCCGCGCCCGCACGATGCGCGACCGTATCGGGGGCGGGGTCCAAGCGGCCGAGGCCGCCCGACGGACACTGCAGGACTATCCCCCGACCGTCGCCAGGGAGCCGAAGGAGACGCCGTCGGCACCCGCGAGCAATGCCGACCCCTTCACCGATCTACGGGCCGCCATCAACCGCTTCGATGGAGCGGCTGCGCACGAGGCGCTTGATCGCCTCTCCCGCTTGATGAGCGTCGATTCGCTCCTTACCCATGGAGTGGCTCCCTACCTCGCTGAAGCAAGCGACCCTTGGGAGTCCAGTGATCTGGCCGACGCGCGTGGGCGGTTCGCGACACCACTGCTGCGAGGGCGGCTCTTGGAGCGCTCTCGCGACTGGCACAAGGGGCAGGCTGGACGAGCTCTTCTGTCCTGTGCCCCAGGCCAGCACAACGACGTGGCGCTGATCTGCACGGGAGTAGCCCTGAACTCTCGCGGATGGGCCGTGGTGTTCCTCGGCGCCGACGTGCAGTTCGACTCGGCCTCGGCGGCAGCGGAAGCCGTATCGCCTGATGTCATCGTCGTCGACGTCAGCTCCGAGGACACCCTCGTCGGCGAGCACGAGCGCCTAAGGGGCCTCGCCTCCGGTCTTACCCTGTACCTGTCGTGCGAGGGCATGGGTGTCATCAGCGCGCGATCGATGGGCGCGCGATTGCTTCCAAAGGATCCGGTTCGCGCCGCCCGCCAAATCGCCAGTGACGCCGCCGCTCGGTAGGCGACCGTCGCTCCGTTTACCATCGGGGGCGTGAACGAGCGGTGGCGCGAAGACGTCTGGAAGCGTCGGCGTCGACGGATGTACGGCGGCGCCCTGGTCGTCGGGATCGCGGCGATCGTCGGGATCCTCGGCGCGGCCGGAATCAAGGGTCTGTTCGACGGCGGTGGAGCCGAGCAGGCTAACGCCACCAGTCCAGCGCGAATCAAGCTCGACCAGCGTGAGCTCGAGCGCAAGCGCGGCCAGCGCGTCACACTCAGCGCGGTCGGCGACATCGTCATGGGGACGCCGGAGCGCGGTCTGCCGCCAGACGGCGGATCGAGCCTGTTTGAGGCGGTAGATCGAAATCTCAAGGGCGCGTTGGTCTTCGGAAATCTCGAAGGGCCCCTGACCGATGGTGGCGCCTCCAGGTGCCCGCCTGAGCAGACGTCGCCCGACGCGGCTGAGGGCACGCAGACCCAAGAGGGCGAGACCGTCGAGCAGGCGCCCGCCCCGGCGCCGACCTGCTTCGCCTTCCGCACCCCGCCCAGCTACGCGTCGCATCTCGCGCTCGCCGGGTTCACGATGATGAACCTCGCGAACAATCACGCGTTGGACTATGGGCCGGCCGGGGTCGACTCCACGATTGCCGCGCTGCGCGCTCACGACATCATGCACACCGGGCCCAAGGGCAAGATCAGCCGGTTCAAGGTCACCGAGGATCTGCGCGTCGCGGTCGTCGGCTTTGCGCCGTACGACTTCGCAAACTCGCTGACGGACCTCGATGAGGTGCGCGAGATCACCAAGCAGGCCGGCCGACAGGCGGACATCGTGATCGTGACCATGCACGCCGGTGCTGAAGGCGAAGACGCCGCGCGGGTGCCACGAGAGTCAGAGACCTATCTGGGCGAGCCTCGCGGAGATTCCCGGACGTTCGCGCGCGCAGCGATCATCGCGGGCGCCGATCTGGTGATCGGCCACGGACCGCACGTGCTGCGGGGCATGGAAGTGTTCCGGAACCGTCTCATCGCCTACAGCCTCGGCAACTTCGTCGGCTATCGCTCCCTGCAGACCAGCGGAGCGCTGGGGATCGGAGCGAGCCTCACGGTCACCATCGACGGCACCGGGCGACTGGTCGCCGGCCGGCTGTTCCCGGTGAAGCTGAACGGCCAGGGCGTGCCATCGCCGGGAGGCGACGCCATTTCTCGCGTACGCAAGCTCTCACTCCAAGACTTCGGCAAGAAACGCGCGGTCAAGATCGCGAGCAACGGCCGCATCACAGCCCCTTAGGGGCTCAAGGGATAGCCGACGGGTGCCGTGCGCCCTGTCACGCGGGCGATCAACACCGCAGGACCCTCCGCCGCGCGGCGCCACAGGTCGCGGATCTCCTCGCGCAGCTCGTCGGCGCTTTCCGCGCTGCGCGTAGGCACGCCAAAGCCTCGGCAGAGGGCGTCGAGGTCGACCGCGGGCTCCGTGAGTGCCAGACCGGGCCACGGGCCCTCGGCAGCTGGATTCATGCCCTCCATGCCGGCGCGCAAGATCTCGTAGCCGCGGTTGTCGGCGATCACCACGGCAAGAGGTTGGCCCTGGTTTGCCGCCGTCCAAAGGGCAGGGAGGCCGAAAAGGAAGCTGCCGTCGCCATGAACGACCATGACGCGCCGATCTGGCTTTGCCATCGCTATGCCGATCGCGGCCGGGAGCCCCCAGCCCAGTGCGCTGCCGCGGTGGGCGAACCAGTTGTCGGCGTCACGACATGAAAGGGCGCGGCGGAGTCCTCGCCCCGCGGACAGCGCCTCATCGACGACGACATCCCCGGGCTCGACGATGGAGCCGATCGCCTCAGCGAGAACCGCAGGGGTGATCTCGGTGTCTGTGGTGACTACCCCGGAGCCCTGAACGGCGGCGGGCGGGGTCGCGCGTGGCGCGCCGAGGCGCGAAATGAGCCCCTGGAGTCCTGCTCGGGGATCTCCGACCATGCCGACCACCGGCCGATGACTGCGACCGATCTCTTCAGGATCGACGTCCAGATGAATGAGTTGGTGTTGAGGGCCAAGAGCCTCGCCGGGGCTCGTGCCAAAGAGGCGGAACACCGGCATGCCCACCGCGAATACCACGTCATACGGCTCCAGCAGCGGGCCGATCTGAGCCGCAAACCCCGGGAGTGGTCCGCGCCAAAGCAGGTGATCGCTTCGAAGCGGTGAGCGGCCACCGTACGGCTCGCCGAAGACCGGTGCTCCAAGTCGCTGAGCAAGGTCTTCGAGCTCTGGCACCGCACCGGAGTGGATCACTTCGTCACCGGCGAGCAGCACAGGTGATCGTGCTTCCTCCAGGAGCGCCGCGGCGCGATCAAGGGCGTGGGGGTCAGGAGTCGGGGTTCGTGGGGGCGCCCCCGGGCGATGCGGGGCGGGTGCCGGACCGGCTTGTACGTCGAGTGGGACGCTGAGCACGGCGGGTCCATACGGCGGCGTCAGGGCGCACCGTGTCGCCGCGCGGAAGTCTCGCGCCAGCTCAGTGGCTGACGTCGGCTCCCAAGCTCCCTTTGCAAGCGGAGCCACGAGTTCCAGGATCTCCCCGCCTAGAAACGGCGCATGGGGCAGTAGGGCGCTGACTTGTTGGCCAACGGTCACCAGCAACGGCACGCGAGCGCGGCGGGCGTTGAGAATGCCGGACATCGCGTTGGCCGCTCCGGGCTGCACGTGGACGTTGACGGCCGCGAGCCTCCCGCTGGCCTGAGCGGCACCATCAGCCATCCCGAGGGCCGCCGCCTCATGCAGGCAAAGCACGTATTCGATCGACTCGTGGCGGCCGAGCGCCTCGATCAATGGGAGCTCGGTGGAACCGGGGTTGCCGTAAAGATGCCGAACACCCTCGGCGGCCAAGGCATCCAGCAGCCAGTCGGCACCGGTCATAGAAAGGTCGGGTTCAGCCGAGTGGCGCCAGGGTCAGGCCGGCATCGTTGAGCTGTTGCCAGTACAGCTCGGCCTGTTCCTTGGGCCCACTCCAGACGCGTGCCTGTCCCGCGCTGTGGATCTGGTTGGCAAGCGCCATGCCGCGCTCGTGGTCCACGCCGGGCAGGTACTTGGCGAGCGACTGGGCAACGTGCTCGAACGTGTTGTGGTTGTCGTTCAGCACGGTGATGTGACTCGCCTCGCCATATCCGGAGAGGTCGTTGGTGTCGGCTTGCTTTGGACGGACGGGGGTCTCTGTCGCCATAGGCCTAGAGCTTAGTCGTCGTCTCCGGGTGATCCACCCAGAAATGGCAAGGGCCGCGACCCGGAGGTCGCGGCCCTTGACCGCTAGCTACCTATCGGTTGATGCTTACTCTTGGGTCTGACCGTTTTCCCCGTTCTCCTCACGCGGGCGATTCGGGACGATGATCACACGCTTAGCGGCGCGAGCGGTGTCGCAGTTGTGCTTCGCGTTGGCCCGAATCAGGCCACGGACCGGACGCTTGATGCGCGGGTTCGTCTTGACGATGACGACGACCGTGCGACCGCGGCCACGGGGAACCCACTTGTGGTTCACGTAGACGTGGCGACCGCGGATCTTGACCTGCTTACGCGAGACGCCCTTGATGCCGACGATCTTCATGCCCTTCGACACGGAGATCCTCGTACGGACGCGACCGGCGTCAAGCTTGCCGCGGTTGCCGAGCTGGACCCGGTAGGCCGCACGGCGCCCTGCCAGAAGCTTGCTCGGACCGGCGATGCGGGCGCGGAGGTTGACGTAGCACCGGCGACGCTTGTCGTAGTCCACCGACGGCTTGCCGGGGTTCTTCGTCTCGGTCTTGACCGAGCCGTCCTTGCTGCGGCAGATCTTCACCTTGGAAGTCGAAGACGGATTCCAGCTCTTGTTGCCGAGATCCACCAGTGATGCCGTGTTGGAGTAGACCTTGCAGCCGCGACGCGGTGCCGCGAGCTTTGCGGCGTACGACACGGTCTTCGACTGGGAGACCTTGCCGAGGTGCCTCTTGCCGGCGTGGTTCTTGTCGAACAGATGGACGCTGTCCTTGTAGGTGTCATCCAGCGTGTTGAACTGGAAGCCCGCGGCAGCGTAGGCGATGTTCTTCGGGCCGTTGGGGGCACCGGATTCGGCCACGGGGCCGTTGTCGTTGTCGCCGTTGTCGTTGTCGCCGTTGCTGTATCCACCCCAGCTGACGGAAGCCTTGTTGACGGGCTTCTTCGGCAACTGATGCGGCGGGATGTCCGGGTGCGGGTGGCAGATGTAGCCCACGTACGCGGTCGACTTCGGAAGGATGCCCTTGAGGAGGACGTAGTTTGAGCCCTTCCTGAACGGGTACTCCTTCTTGTCGATCTTCACACCGGTGATCCGGCAGAGATCCTTGGCACCGATGCCGTGATCGGCGATCCGCACCGCGGGCACCGGAATGTGACCGTGGTTGGTGACCTTGATTGTGCCGACGACATCACGGTTGATCGCGCGGGGACCGGTCTTCTTGACGTTGATGTCGTACTTGACGACAGGTGTCTTTGAGTCCTTGGCGACGACCGTGGCGGCCTTCTGGACCGACCAGTCGTAGATGTGGTCGTAACGACCCGTTGCCGTCTTCTCGATTTTGAGAGTCGGACAGGAGATCCTCACGTAGGCGTAGCCGCTGACGAGATCCGGCACATCGGCCACGATTGTCTCGCTCTGCGGCCTTCCAGCGCTGTAGTGCAGGCGGTAGGCGCCTGGACTGGCAAGCGGGAACGACACTTCATAGCCGCCCTCGCCTTGGGCGAGGTTGGAGTTGCCTTGGGTGTACCGGCGGTCCGGGTCCGGCAGCTTGGAGGGTAGGCGCTCGACCTCGACGAAGGGGCCGCCGGGCTGGACGCCCGTGGCCTGAACGGCCGGGGCCGGCGGATCCATGCGAACGCCACGAACGGCGATCGCGAGGCGGCCGGTCTTGCAGTTGTAGTGGGCCTTGATCAGGCCCTGGTCGGGCGCCGAGTTCTGCTCGGTGTTGAGGTAGGGGATGCCTTCCCAATCACCGAATTTGCCGTCAACGGTCGGGCCGTTGTAGCCATGAGGAATAAGCGTCGCTTTGCTTTCGTCAGCGGCCGCGGTAGCGGGCAGCGCCACGAGGGCGGCTGCCATTGCGGCGCCGGCGAGCACGAGCGGAGCGCGCTTGCGGGAAATCTTCACGATGGGGGTACCTCCGTTGGGAAGGGCCCGATCGTCAGGAGCCGGTAGGTGAGATGTGGGGGTCACTCTCACCAAGACGATGGGTGGTCATGTCTTGTGGGTGTCGGAGGACCATCGCGGTAGATCTCCCTTATGGGAGCTAAACCATCGTTCAGATACCCATAACTTGTGTCCGCAAATTGCAGTTTTCTCGCGCCGTTTAGCACCGCAAATCGCTCGGGGGTGTCGAACCGGCGTCGCGGTGGTGTCGCCATCTAGCATTGGGTGATGTCGGACGCTCATGATGCGGCGCTAGCTCCCTTCCACCCCGTAGTGCGCGATTGGTTCACCCGTACCTTCGAGGCTCCGACCGCGGCCCAGAGCCAAGGCTGGCCGGCGATCGCGGCGGGTGACCACGCCCTGATCCTGGCGCCGACGGGATCGGGCAAGACGCTCGCCGCCTTCCTCTGGGCCCTTAACCAGCTGGTCGTTGAGCGCTTGGAAGGCGCGGCGCCGACGCGCTTGCTCTACATCTCCCCGCTGAGGGCCTTGAACTACGACGTCGAGCGCAATCTTCGCGGACCGCTCACCGGCATCACCGCCAGCGCCGCGCGTCAGGGGCTGGCCTTCCCCGAGATCACGGTCGGCGTACGCACGGGCGATACCTCTCAGGCCGAGCGCCAGCGCATGCTGCGTCATCCACCTGACGTTTTAATCACCACGCCGGAGAGCCTCTTCTTGATGCTGACCTCTCGGGCGTCGGCGGTCCTCGAGCCCGTGCGGGTGGTGATCATCGACGAGATCCACGCGATGGCCGCGACCAAGCGCGGGTCGCATCTGGCCCTGAGCCTCGAGCGATTGAGCCGAGTGACCGAGGGGCCCGTCCAGCGGATCGGACTCTCGGCGACCCAGCGCCCCCTTGCCGAGATCGCGCGGTTCCTGGGTGGCAACGACAAGAACGCGAAGCCTCGGGCCGTCACCGTCGTCGACGCGGGGTCGCGCAAAGAACTCGAACTCGAGGTCGTCGTACCCGTCGATGACATGCGGGAGCTGGATGGCCACGTCGCGTACCCCGAGCATCAGCCGGCCGCTACGGGCGGAGCCGAAGGCCACCGCCGTTCGATCTGGCCGGCCATGTACCCGGCACTGCTCGAGTTGGTCAAGAGCCATACCTCGACGCTGATCTTCGTCAACAACCGGCGCTCGGCGGAGCGACTCGCGCTACGCCTGAACGAGCTGGCCGGGGAGGAGGTCGCCCGCGCGCACCACGGCAGCGTGGCGCGGGAGCAGCGGGTCCAGATCGAGGAGGACCTCAAAGCCGGACGAATGCCGGCGATCGTCGCGACCAGCAGCCTCGAGCTCGGGATCGATATGGGCGCGATCGACCTCGTCGTACAGGTGGAGAGTCCGCGCTCGGTTGCACGCGGCTTGCAGCGCATCGGGCGGGCGGGGCACTCGGTCGGGGAGTCGAGCTCCGGCCGGATCTTTCCCAAGTACCGCGGCGACCTGCTGGAGAGCGCCGCGGTGTCGGCCCGCATGATGACCGGCGAGATCGAGGAGACCCGCCCGCCGAAGCTGCCGCTGGATGTCCTCGCTCAGCAGGTCGTCGCCATGAGCGCCGGTGAGACATGGACCGTCGATGAGATCTACGGCCTGGTGCGCGGCGCGTATCCGTTCACCGAGCTCTCCTCCGACCAGCTGGAGGGGGTGCTCGACATGCTTGCGGGGCGCTACCCCTCGGATGAGTTTGCCGAGCTTCGTCCACGAGTGGTCTGGGACCGGGTGGAGAACACCGTGCGGGGCCGCGACAACGCGCAGTCCTTAGCGGTGCAGAACGCGGGCACGATTCCTGATCGCGGTCTCTATGGCGTATATCTGGCCGATGGGCAGAGCCGCGTCGGCGAGCTTGACGAGGAGATGGTCTACGAGGCTCGGACCGGCCAGACCTTTCTGCTCGGCGCGTCGACATGGCGCATCGAGGACATCACCCGCGACCGGGTCATTGTGTCACCGGCGCCCGGCGCGCCCGGCGCGATTCCATTCTGGCGCGGCGAAGGCCCGGGGCGGCCATACGAGCTCGGGGCGGCCGTCGGCAAATTGGCCCGCGAGCTCAGCGAAGCGCCCTTGGGCGAGGCGGAGCAACGCCTGCGCGAGGAGAGCCACTTCGACGAGCGCGCGGCGAGCAACCTGATCGCCTATCTGCGCGACCAGCGCGACGCCACCGGCACGGTGCCGAGCGATCTGAGCATTGTGGTCGAGCGCTTCCGCGACGAGATCGGTGATTGGCGCCTCTGCGTACTGAGCCCCTACGGTGCCCAGATTCACGCGCCCTGGGCCCTCGCTCTCCAGGCCAGACTCCGCGACAATGGTGCCGGCGAGGTCCACGCGCTCTGGAGCGATGACGGCATCGCCATTCATTTTCCGGACGCCGACGAGGTCCCGCCCGCGGACATCGCGCTCATCGCCCCGGGTGAGCTCGAGGACCTGATCGTCGGCGAGCTTGCCAGCACGGCGCTATTTGGGGCGCGCTTCCGTGAGAACGCCGCACGGGCCCTGCTCATTCCGCGCCGACGCCCCGGCCAACGCACACCGCTCTGGCAGCAGCGCCTCAAAGCATCCGCGCTACTTCAGGTAGCGCGTAACTACGGCAGCTTCCCGATCATCCTCGAGACCTATCGGGAGTGTCTGAACGACTGGTTCGATCTGCCGTCGTTGACGCGGTTGATGGAGCGGCTCCACTCCGGGGAGACGGCCCTCGTCGAGGTCGAGACCGGTATCGCCTCGCCGTTCGCGGGCGCTCTGCTGTTCGAGTACGTCGCGACCTACATGTACGAGGACGACACGCCCGCGGCCGAACGGCGCGCGCAGGCGTTGACGCTCAATCGTGATCTGCTGCGAGAGCTCCTGGGCCAGGACGAGCTGCGAGAGCTCATCGACCCCGAGGCTCTCGCAACGGTCGAGGAGGACGTACAAGGGCTCAGCGAGGCGCGTCGCGTAGGCGCACCGGACGGTCTTCACGATCTCTTGCGGCGCATCGGTGATCTCACTCCGTTCGAGGTGGCCGCCCGCCTCGATGAGGCGCTCGACCCCCATGACGTGCTGGCCGCTCTCGTGACCGATCGCCGAGCGTGCCCGGTGCGGGTCGCCGGCGGCGAACGGTGGATCGCCGCTGAGGACGCGGGGCGCTATCGCGACGCCCTCGGCGCGGTGCCCCCCGACGGGCTCCCGGCCGCGTTCCTGGAGCCAGTAGACCGGGCACTCGAGGGGCTCGTCGCGCGCTATGCCCGAAGCCACGGACCATTCACGGTGGATGAAGTTGCCGCACGCTGGGACATCGAGGCCGAGTCCGTCGATGCCGTGCTGGCGAGCCTCGAGAGCGCCGGCGACATCGTGCGCGGGGAGCTTCGCCCGGGCGGGGTTGGTCGGGAGTGGTGCGACGTCGAGGTCTTGCGCCGAGTCCGCCGCGCCAGCGTCGCCGCGCTTCGGAAGGAGATCGAGCCGACCGACCATTCCGCGCTCGCGCGATTCCTTCCTGCTTGGCACGGCATCGACAAGCCGCCGGCACGTCCGGGCACCGACGCGCTGCGTGAGTTGATCGGTCCGCTCCAGGGAGTCGCTTTGACTCCCGAGCAGTGGGAGGCAGAGGTTTTACCCCGCCGGCTCGGTGAGTACAGCCCGACGTGGCTGGACGAGCTTGCCGCTGCCGGCGAATTGGTGTGGGTCGGTGTGGGGACCGGCCGTCGTGGTGGCAGGGTCGCGCTGTATTTCCGCGATGAGGCCGCCCTCCTTGGGCCACCCCTCGCCGGCGAGCCACCGGACGACGAGGCAAGCGTGGCGCTGCGCGCGGCTCTCGCTGATGGGGCAGCCTTCTGGGAAGAGCTGGCGTCGGCGACTGAGCTTCCCGCACAAGAGGCCTTCAGCGCGCTCTGGTCGCTGGTGTGGGCGGGCGAGGTAACCAACGATCTCTGGTCGCCGCTTCGGGCGCCGCGGCGCCTTCCACCGTTGCGCAGCGGGCGGGCCCGCAGCCGCGGCCGGCGAGGTCGCGGCCGAATCTCGGCGGTCGCGGGTCGGTGGTCCACGACGGAGCGCCTGTTCGCCTCCGATGCATCCATCGATGAGCGCCGTCGAGCTCTCGCTGAGCTGATGCTCGAACGCCACGGAGTGCTGACGCGCTCGGCCGCCCTGGCGGAGGGGGTGCCAGGTGGTTTTGCGGCGCTCTATCCGGAGCTGGTGAACCTTGAGACGCTCGGGGCGTGTCGTCGCGGCTACTTCGTCGACGGGCTCGGCGGCGCGCAGTTCGCCTTGCCGGGCGCCGTCGAGCGCCTTCGGGACATTCCTGGTGGCCACGATCCGGTGCCGGTCGTTCTCGGCGCGGCGGATCCGGCCCAGCCATACGGCGCCGCGTTGCCGTGGCCAAAACGGCAATCCAACCGAGGCCCCTCGCGAGTGTTCGGGGCCCAGGTGGTTCTGTTGGACGGTGAGCCGATTCTGTATCTCGAGCGCGGAGGCAAGCGGCTACTCACGCTCAACGAGCCATCGCCGCACCTGCTGGAGGTCGCACTCGAGGCGCTCGCCGGGTGGATCACCGCGGACCCACGGCGCAGGGTCGCCATTGAGACCGTCGACGGGGAACCCGTGCATACCTGCCCACTCGCCGAACCGCTCGCAAACGCCGGCTTCCGCTCGGATCTGAAGGCCATGGTGCTGCGTGCCTGAGGGGCAGGTCGCCCACTTCAACGCCGCCCAGCTCGCCCGTCTAGCCGGAGAGAGCCTTCGTGCGGTCGAGTCTCCCGAACCTCGCGCCGCGCCACATGAGTTCGAGCGACGCCTCTCGGACGATCGCATCACCGCGGCCAAGGCGGTGGGCAAACACCATCTGCTCGAGTTCGACAGTGGGCGGGTGCTCCACTCCCACTTGCGTATGAGTGGGCGATGGCGCGTCCTCGAGCCGGGCCGTCACGTGCCACGGGCCAATCTCTGGCTCGCGCTACACACCGATGCCGGCACCGCGGCCCTGTATCGATGTCCCGCTGTGCGCCTGCTGGAGCCGCATGAGCCGCTTCCTGCCCCCGTCGCTGCGCTCGGCCCGGATCTGCTGGACGCCGCGACCGACCCGGCCGCGGCCACGGCGCGCGCATTGATGGCGGCGGATCCGTTGCGAGCGGTAGGCGAGGCTCTCTTGGACCAGCGACTGGTCTCTGGTGTCGGCAACGCGTACAAGGCGGAAGCGCTCTTCTTGGCGAGAGTCAGCCCGTGGCGCCAGCTTGCGAGTCTCACCGAGGTCGAAGCTGGGGAGATCGGCCGGATCAGTTCGGAGTTACTCGCCGAAGGAGTCCGCCAGCGAGGACGAATTCAGCCCTACCGCGCTCCGAGCGGGCGCCTCGGGAAATGGGTCTATCGCCGCGCGGGCAAGCCGTGCCGCGAATGCAGCACGGCAATCGTCGCGCGGGGCCAGGGCGACGCAAACCGCACCGCCTACTGGTGTCCCAGATGTCAGCCCTAGGACGAGCCGAACATCTTGCGCCGCCGCCGCTCCTCGACCAACTCCTCGTTGATCTCCGCACCGATCAGGACGAGGATTCCGGTCAGCCAGAGGAATACGAGATAGACCACGACGAAACCCAGACCGCCGTAGATGCGGTCGAACGAGTTGAAGCGCTCGATGTACTCCGCGAACAATCGTGAGGCCATCACCCAGCCGGCGGTGGCGATAAGCGCCCCTGGCAACTCCGTCCAGAGTCCACGACTGCGGGCGTTCGGGCCGAAGGTGTAAATCGTGAGCGCGTAGATCAAGAAGATGCCGACCGCGCTCAGAATGACCAGGTTCTGCGCCAGGGCCGGGGCGTTCTCCTCCCCGGTGATGCGGCGGGATATCTCGTCGATCAGCCCCGGACCGCCGACGAGCGCGACGGTCGTCACGACGACGAAGAGGCTGAAGGCCAGCGCGAACGCGATGTGCACGGTCTTGCCGTGGAGGTAGTGCCGATGCGGCACCGCGCGCGCGCGATCGATGCCGCCGATCAGCGTTCCGCTGACGTTGGCCGCGAGCCAGATGGAACCGATCAGACCCGCGAGGAGGAACACTGCGGTTCGCCCGGTGTTCTCGGTCGCGGAGCGCAACGAACGGTCAATGAGATCCCGGACGTCTTCCTGTAGCCCGTCCCCGTACTCGGCGAGCAGGGCCTCGTAGCTGAAGGACCCCGGCAGCAGACCGACCAACGAGACGATCACGAACAGAAACGGCACCGTCGCGAGAAACGCGTTGTACGCGAACTGGCTACCCGTCGCGGTGATGTCGTCGCGTGCACAGCGGACGAACACGCCACGGGTACGGCGAACCAGCCAGAACGGTGCCCGCGCCAGGCCGGCAACAGAGCGACGCAGAGAGGCCTCGCGGCGAAACGCCACGGTCTCCTTGGCGCCGGATCCGTTCGATGGAGCGATTGGCTCGGTCCGTTCGCGATCAGTGCGCACGCCGGTTCACCCTCTCACAGGTGCGGTGGAGGCCTTCCGCGCACGAAGCGCGTAGCGGTCTGATCGCGTATGAATAGGGCGTGAAGATCGGATTCGTCGGTGCCGGCCTGATGGGCGCGCACATGGTGCGAAACCTCGCCGCGGCCGGCTTTGAGGTAAGTCTGTATGCCCGTACGCAGTCTAAGGCCGAGGGCCTGCCTGCAGACCTCGCCGCCTCGGTGCGTGAAGCCGCCGACGGTGCGGATGTGTTCTGCAGCATCGTTACCGATTCTCCGGACGTGCACGAGGTCGTCACCGAAGCTTTGACAGCTGACGCACCGCCGAGGCTGTTCATTGATATGAGCACGATATCGCCGGCCACTGCGCAGGAAATTGCTGCAAAAGCTCAAAAAGAAGGCTCCGGCTACCTCGATGCCCCGGTCAGCGGAGGCCCTCCCGGCGCCGAGGCCGGAAACCTGGCTTTCATGGTTGGCGGCGACGCGGCGGACCTGGAGCGCGCTCGTCCGATTCTGGATGTGCTGGGCGATCCCGCCAAACGCACCCACTGCGGCCCGGTCGGGACGGGCCTTGTGGCCAAGCTGGTCAACAACCTCCTGGTTGCGGGCATCGCCGCCGGCACAGCTGAAGCCTTCGCGGTTGGCCAGCGCGCGGGAGTGGGCCCAGAGAAGCTTCGCGACGTTGTGATGGCCTCATCAGGTGCCTCTTGGCAGCTTGAGAACCTCTTCCCGCGCGTGCTTGCGGGCGACCACAGTCCCGGGTTCCGTGCTCGGGACCTGAGAAAAGATCTGCGACACGCGCAGGATCTTGCCGGCCAAGATCTGCCGATCGGCGACGTGGCCGCCTCGCTGTACGAGGACCTACCCGACAACGCCGACTACGGCGCGGTTGCGCGCAAGTTCCTCGAGCTGCCGGGTTCTGACCCGTCCGAGTAGTGGTCTAGCGGGACTGGCTGAGCAGGACCGACAGGTCCGCGTAGCTCAAGCCGTCTGCCGAGTCCGGCAGGCCCAACTCGAACTCGAGTGATGACGCGAGGCCCCGCGCGCGGTCGAGCACCGAGGGGTGCACCTGCTGCTCGGGGGCCGACTCGGCGATCCTCCGGGCTTCGTTGCGGAGCTGATTGAGATCGGCGGCCGGTGAATTGAAGGTCGGCGCGTCACCGGAGCGCCAACTGCTGGGCGCGGCGTCTGATTCTGCGGTATCCACGATGAAGCGCAGGTTATCGAACCCGACTGGGATCTCGGAGTGCGGCGTTACGACGTGCGACCTTCAATTCGCCGCATCAAGGCCTCCTGCACTCCTAGCGCGTCCGGGTCGTCACCGGCCGGCGGCGCCCACGTGCCATCGGAGTCGAGATGCCATGCCGAAACGGTGTCGCTGAAATGCAGGTCGAGCACCGTCTGGATCTCGGCTTTGGCGGCGGTGTCCTCCACTTCAGCGACCACCTCGACGCGGTTGTCCAGGTTGCGCACCATCATGTCGGCCGAGCCGATGAAGTAGCGCGTCTCGTCCCCGGACGCGAACGCGAAGACCCGCGAGTGCTCGAGGAAACGCCCGAGGACGCTGACCACGCGGATGTTCTCGCTCACTCCCTCGACGCCGGGGATGAGTCCGCAGATGCTGCGGATGACCAGATCTACCTGAACCCCCGCCTGAGACGCGCGATAGAGCGCGCGGATTACGGGGCCGTCGATGAGCGCGTTCATCTTCATCGTGACCCGACCCGGGGAGCCTGCACGGTGAGCGGCAATGACGCGTTCGATCTGCGCGATCAGGCCATCGCGGACATGTTCAGGCGCCACGAGGATCTTGCGATAGGTCGGCGGGCGGCCAAAGCCCGTCAGGTAGTTGAACAGATCGGCGACATTCTCGGTGGTGTCATCGCGGCAGGTGAAGATGCCGAGGTCGGTGTAGAGCCGCGCCGTGGACGGGTTGTAGTTACCGGTTCCGACATGCACATACCGGCGCACGCGATCGCCTTCACGCCGGATCACGAGTGACAACTTGGCGTGCGTCTTGCGACCTGCCTGGCCGTAGACGACGTGGACGCCGGCGCGCTCCAGCATCCTTGCCTGGCGGATGTTGCGTTCCTCGTCGAAGCGCGCTTGTAGCTCAACGAGGCAGACGGTCTGTTTACCCGCCGCGGCCGCCCTCATGAGCGCCTCGATGATCGGGCTGTCACCGGTGGTGCGGTAGACCGTCTGTTTGATCGCCAGTACGTCGGGATCCTCGGCAGCCTGTTCCACGAAGCGCTGGACGCTGGCGGTGAAGTCCTCGTATGGGTGGTGTACCAGGATGTCGCCCCGCCGGATCCTCGCGAATATGTCGATCTCGTCGGAATCGGTCTGGAGTGGCGGCGGCGTACGCGGCCGCCACGGGCGGTACTTCAAGTCCGGACGATCGAGGCCGGCGAGGGACCAGAGTCCAGTGAGATCGAGCGGGCCATCCACTTGGAAGACGTCTCGCTCGGCCAGGTCGTGTTCCTCGCGGAGGTCGTTCATGAGCTGCTCCGACGCAGTGCTGCCGACCTCCAGCCTCACAGCGTGGCCGAAACGGCGACGGCGAAGCTGCACTTCGACCGCACCCATGAGGTCCTCGGCCTCATCCATCGAGATGGAGATGTCAGCGTCACGGGTGATCCGGAACTGGACGATGTCCTCCATCCGCATGCCGGGGAAGACTTGCCGCAGGTTCGTGGAGATGACGTCTTCGAGCAGGACGACGCCTTCGGGGCTCGGGACGAAGCGTGGCAGCTGTGGCGGCACTTTGACACGAGCGAAACGCGTCTCGTCGGTTTCCGGATCACGGACCGTCAGGCCGAGGTTCAGTGACAGGCTGGAGATGTAGGGGAAGGGGAGCCCGGGGCCCACCGCGAGCGGGGTCAGTGCCGGGTAGACCTGGTCCTCGAACCAGTTGGCGAGCCAGATGCGCTCGGTCTCACCGACCTCGTCGAGGCGCCGGACCGCAATACCCGCCTCACTCAGCGCGGGGAGGAGTTCCTCCCTCCACAACGCCGACTGCTCGTCATAGAGGCGGCCGACTCGAGCCGCGACGCGGGTAAGGATTTCCTCGCGCGGCAATGCGTCGGGAGTGCTGATCCCGCGGTCTTCAACGAGCGCATCCATGTGGCCGGCGACCCGCACCATGAAGAATTCGTCCAGGTTGCCCGAGAAAATCGCCAGGAACTTGCAGCGCTCCAGCAGCGGCTGCGCGGGGTTCGCGGCGAGCGCCAACACGCGCGCGTTGAACTCCAGCCACGAGAGCTCGCGGTTGATGTAGAGCGACGGGTCTTCGAGCGCTCGCTCGCTACCCATTCCTTGGGTGATGGTCGTAGCCACGGACTAAGTCTGCCTCTTCATGGCCGCTCTTGGCTATCCAGAGCTTCGAGAAAAGCGCGATGTTGCACCAAAGGCAACATCGGTTACCGGCCCCGTCGAGCTTGAGCTATCTGACCGGAGCAGGCTTCTAGGGCGAGGAGCGCGAGCGGAAGAGGTAGAGCACCACTCCAACCAGCAGTAGCCCACCCACCAGCAGCGCCGCGATGAACGAGACCCCAAGGATCAGCGGTATCGCCACCACCATCGCCTGCGAGAGGCCGATCACCCAGAGCAGGTCACGCAGGAACCCGCGCTTGACGAGCTTGAACGACGCCCAGAGGGCGAGCACTGTCACCACCGACGCGCCCAGCATCACCAAGATCAGGTTGGGGTCCCACACGATGATCGAGATGACCTCCGCCACCGCGATCACCGCGGCGGTGATGATCCTGCGGCCGGCCAGCAGACTCCGCCGTTCGCGTACTACGCGACCGTCGCTGTCCGCTTCGATGACCGGAGGATTCGGCACGTGTCCAGCTTAACCGCCCGGTGGCGCCGAGGCTTACCGAGTGTCGGGCTGGGCCACCCAGCAGCGGTAGGTCGCAGAGAGTCGGGTCGCGGTCGACTCCGCCCCCTCAAGCGTCGAGAAGAGTCCCGCTACGGCGCCGCCTGAGCCACACAAGAGTGTCCGGTGGGCGCCCGCCGATCTTAGATCGCGCACAACTCGGCAAAGCGCCGGTTTCAGGGCGAGAGCCGCCTGCCACAGATCGTTCACCGGCGTTGGGTCGTCGGTGTCCGGAAGAGCCGGGCTCGGGGAGCGATCGAATGCTTCGTAGACGGCGCCGGTCGGCAGCGCCAGGCCAGAGTCGACGATCACCAGATGCAGATGCTCCGGCGCGCGCGCAGCGCGAAGCCGTTCGCCGCGCCCCTCGGCCCACTGAACCCCACCTCGGATGAAGAACGGGACATCGGAGCCAACGGTGACCGCAACCCGTTCAAGCGCCGATTCGTCGAGGTGGCACTCATGAAGCGCGTTAGCCGCGCGGAGCACCGCGGCCGCGTCACTCGATCCGCCGCCAAGCCCGGCTTGGGCGGGGATCGTCTTCGTGATCGCCACCGAGACGGGTAGCCGGCGCCCTACGTGCTCCTCGAGAGAGTCCAGGGCGGCCCAGGCCAAGTTCTCCGCGCCAGAGGCCACTGCGCACTCCACCCGTCTTTCGGAGGCAATAGACACCCGCACCTCGTCCGTTGGCGCGCTCAATGCGACCATGAGGCTCCGCACCGGGTGGTAGCCATCTTGCGCCCGCGGGCCGACCCGCAGCACCAGGTTGAGCTTCGCCGGCGCGGTGACGATCAACTCGGCCAACCGAGCTCCTCGTGGAGGGCGATGAAGTCCCCTGGCTCCAGTGCACCCGCGCGAGACGAGGGGTCCCGACCCAGCGTCTCCAGGGCGCTTCTCACGGCGTCGCGGTCTGCGCCCCCCATGGCGAGGCCGGTGGCGAGGGTCTTCCGGCGATGGGCGAAGGCGGCGCGGATCAGCTGCCGGGCTCCGCTCGGCAGTGGCGGCGCGATCCGCTCGAAGGCGATCAGTGTCGAGTCCACTCGTGGCCGTGGCATGAAGACCTCGCGACCTACCGATCGGCGAAAGGTCGGGGCCACGGTCAGCGCCATCTGTGCCGTCGCGCCGCTGAAGGCCTTGGTGCCGGAGGCGGCGGTCCAGCGTTGGGCGACCTCCTTTTGGACCATGACGCACCACTGGGCGATCTGCGGCACGCGAGCGATGCTCTCCAAGACGATCGGCGTGGCGATGTCATACGGCAGGTTCGCCACCATGCGTGTTGG
This sequence comes from uncultured Thermoleophilia bacterium, assembly GCA_947258365.1. Lineage (GTDB taxonomy): Bacteria > Actinomycetota > Thermoleophilia > Miltoncostaeales > Miltoncostaeaceae > CAMYIK01. Next base: position 18,114 of record CAMYIK010000011.1, read on the forward strand.
CTGAGGATCAAGCGCCTCCAGCGGGACGTCCATCGCGTCACCCCAGAGCACCTGGACGTTCTCGCAACCCGTAAGGGCCTCGAGCAGCGCCGGCTCGAGACGCCGATCAAGTTCCACGGCGTGAACGTGTCGTGCGGCAGTAGCCAGCGAACGGGTAAGAACGCCGACTCCGGCGCCGATCTCCAGCACGACGTCATCGGGCCCCACGCGGCCCTCGCGGACCGAGAGGTCGGCAAGGTTTTCATCGAGCAGGAAGTGTTGCCCCAGGTCCGTGTTGGGGCGGAGGCCGTGTGCCTCGAGCAGCCGCGCGACCCGCAGCCGCGAACTACCAGCCGAAGACTCGGGCGGCGTTGGCGCTGGTGACGGCGTCGAGTTCCTCCGTGCTGGTGCCGCGCACCTCAGCGATCGCGGCGAGCGTATGGGCGACGTTGGCAGGGCGGTTGGGGCGACCGCGTCGTGGCTCCGGGGCAAGGTAAGGACTGTCCGTTTCGACCAGCAAGCGATCGGCCGGCACACGGGCCGCCGCGGCGCGCAGCGCGTCGGACTTTTTGTAGGTGACGGGACCCGCAAAGCTCACCCAATAGCCGCGCGAGAGCACGTCGTCGAGCTGCTCGGTGAGCGTGAAGCAATGCAGGATGACGTCGATGCCCTGGCCGTGCTCGGCCAGGATCCGCAGCGTGTCCTGGGCCGCCTCGCGCGTGTGAATCACCACGGGCATGTCGAGTTCGCGCGCGAGGTCCAGCTGGGCCACGAACGCCGTCGCCTGCACATCCGGCCGCGCGTGGTCCCGGAAATAGTCCAGCCCGCACTCGCCGATGGCGACGACGTCGGGATGCTTGCCAAAGTCGCGCAGCCACTCGATGTCATTCGGTGTGAAAGCCGCGGAGTCGTGCGGGTGGATTCCTACAGCCGCGCTCACTCCGGCGTGAGTCTCGGCCAGCTCGATCGCTCGGGCACTCGATTCGCGTCCCACTCCGATCGTGACCATACGGTCCACTCCCGCCTCGGCGGCCTCAGCGACGGCCTCGCCGGCCGTTACCGGCAAGCCCTCGGAATCGAGGTGGCAGTGCGAGTCGACTATTCGAAGTCCTCCACCTTGGGGAACAGCGGTCCGGTCGGCTCAACTGTCGCCAGCGGCAATCCCTTGCCCCACAGCGCATCTTGGAGTTGCGGCGCGTCGGATTCTTGCCCGAGTGAGCGCAGAGCCGTCTCGCAGGATCCGGGCATGATCGGCCAGAGCAGAATGCTCACGATTCTGACGCCTTCCGCGAGGCTTGCGAGCGTCTGGTCGAGCTCGGCGGCCTTCGAATCGTCCTTGGCCAGCTTCCACGGCGCCCGCTGCTCGACCAGTTGATTGAGGCGGCGCACGAGAACCCAGATGTCCTCCGCGGCCTGGGTGATCGAGAGCGCCGCGAAGTCGTCCTTCACGTCCTGCCAGCGAGCGGCCATGAACGCGGAGAGCTCGTCATCATCGGCCAGAGCGGGCACGACGCCGTCCCGATAGCGGCTGATCATGCTGGTCGTGCGGTTCAGCAGATTGCCGAACTCGTTGGCGAGCTCGCCGCTGTAGCGGGCCTCGAATCCCTCTTGGGTAAACGTCCCGTCCTCGCCGAAGCGGATCTCGCGTGCCAGGTAGTAGCGCAGCGCATCGATGCCGAACGCGTCGATGAACGGGAACGGGTCGATCACGTTGCCGACCGTCTTGCTCATCTTCTCGCCGCCCTTGAGGACGTACCCGTGGATGAACAGACGCCTCGGGGCCGGCATCTCGGCGGCCATCAGGAGGGCAGGCCAGATCACCGCGTGGAACTTGAGGATGTCCTTGGCCATGAGCTGAAGGTCCGCCGGCCAGAGATCCTCCGAGGCGCCCGCTTCTTGGGCATCCGGAAAGCTGAGCGCCGTCACGTAGTTCAGCAGCGCGTCGACCCAGACGTAGATGACCTGCTCGTCATCCCACGGCACGCGTACGCCCCAGTCGAGCTTGGCCCGGCTGATCGAGAGGTCCTCGAGGTCCTCGATCATGCGCCTGGCCTCGTTTGCGCGATGGGCGGGCAGGACCCAGTCCGAGTGCTCCTCGTAGTGGGCGAGAAGGCGCTCGCGGAAGTCCGAGATCCGGAAGAACCAGTTGGTCTCCTCGACCCACTCGACCGGTGTCTTGTGGATCGGGCAGGTCTTGTCGGGGCCGAGTTCGTCCTCTGTGTAAAAGGCTTCGGAGGCCGCGCAATACCAGCCGCTGTAGGTGTCGCTGTAGACGTGGCCGTTGTCGTAGACCTTCTGGACGATCTCGCGCACCTTGGCGACGTGCTCATCGCGGGTGGTCCGGATGAAGAAGTCGTGGCTCGAGTTCAAGACCCTGCCGAGGTCTCGGAAGCGGTCTGACAGAAGATCGGCATGCTCGACTGGGCTGCGCCCGGCCTCCTCGGCCGATCGGGCCACCTTGATGCCGTGTTCGTCGGTGCCAGTCAGGAAGAAGACCTGGTCGCCGAGCTGGCGCCGCTGGCGGGCGATGATGTCGGCCATGATCGTCGTGTACGCGTGCCCGATATGGGGCTCGGCGTTCACGTAGTAGATCGGCGTCGTCAGGTAGAAGTGTCCGTCGGCCATGGACTTCAGTCTACGGCCCGGATTCGGCGTCTTTGGCGAGCTCCAAAGCCGCGGCGTAGGCAGCGTTTTTCGAGGCCGCGCCGAGAGTGGCGATGATCTCCGCTGACGCGCGTGCCCCAACCCCACTGCGCGCCAGTAGCTTCAGCGCGGGCGCGATGTCGATCTCGTCGTCCGTCGCGGTCGCCGGGCCGAGAACCAGCGTTACTTCTCCGCGAACAGTGGTCCCCAAGCGTTCGAGCGCGTCTTCTGCACGACAGCGGATGATCTCCTCGTGGAGCTTGCTGAGCTCCCGGCAGACCGTGACCTGTCGATCCGGGTCGCGTTCGGCGAGGTGGGTAAGCAGACGAGTGACGCGGTTCGGGCTCTCAAAGCCCACGAGCGCCACGCCCAGCCGATCGTAGGCGTCGAGCATCTCGCGCAGCTCGCCGGCCTTCCGGGGGAAAAATCCCACGAAGGCGAAGCCCGCGTCGGACACCCCGGCGGCGGCGATGGCCGTGGTGACGGCGCTCGGGCCGGGGATGACGCTTACCTCGATGCCCGCCTCGTGCGCGGCCGTCACGACCCTGGCACCCGGATCGCTGACTCCCGGCATGCCGGCGTCGCTAACCAGTACGACCGACGCGCCGGACCGGATTCGATCGAGCAGCGTGGCCGTGCGCTCGGCTTCGTTGTGCTGATGGACGGAGATGAGCTCGGCACGAGCGCCCACATGTTGCGTCAGAACACGGGTGCGGCGGGTGTCCTCACAGGCAATGAGATCCGCGTTGCGCAGGGCATCCGCGGCCCGCGGTGAGAGGTCCTCGAGGTTGCCGATCGGCGTTGCGACCACGCTGAGGCGAGGTGCTCTCATAACCGGCGAACCTGCGTCATCGCGCGCCGAAGCTACCATCGATCCGTTGTCCCATGATTCCAAGCCATATCGCCGTTTTCGTTCCCGGCGGCGCGGCGCGGACGATGGCGGCCTCGACGAACTGCGCGAACTCACCAACTCGCGCCCTGATCGCCGCGGGAAGTCTCGTCCTGACCCCGAGCCCGAGCCGGTACGCCAGAGTGCTCCGCCGGCGCGCCCGGGAAGCCCTGCCGAGGAGCCGCGCCCCGAGCCGCCGAAGCCGCGCGATCGCCTGCGTTGGGTTGCGCGGATCGCCGTCGTGGTGCTGGTGCTGGTGGTGGCCTGGGCGGTCGCGGGTGTTTTCACTCTAAGAAGTGCGGTCGCCGATTCTCACGCCCTGATCCACCCCCAGACACCAAGTGTTCTGGATCGTCCGCCGGGTGGGATGTTGAGCGCGTCGATCAACACATTGGTCATCGGCAAGGACGCGCGGGTTGGGGAGACGCGCTCCCGTGCCGACACGATATTGATCATGCGAACCGACCCCGGCTCTGGCCGCATCAAGTATCTGTCCATCCCCCGCGACACACGGGTCAACCACCCGGTCCGCGGTCCGGAGAAGATCAACGCGTCATTCTTCTTCGGTGGTCAGATCGGTGTGATTCGTGCCGTAAAGAGGCATACCGGCTTATCCATCCATCACATCATGGTGGTGAACTACCGGTCCTTCCCCCGACTGGTCGAAGAGCTAGGGGGCGTGACCGTGAACAACCCCACTGAACTCACCAACTGTCCCTACCCCGGCGGACGAACCGTCAGCTTCCCGAAGGGATCCGTCGATCTCGATGGTGATCGGGCGCTGGAGTTCGCCCGGGTACGCAAGTGCGACTCTGACTTCGCTCGCGCGCTTCGCCAACAGGCGCTGATCGCCGCGATGAAGAACAAGGTCATCTCGCTGCCGAGTCTCCCGTTTGCTCCGTGGCGCGGTGCGTCGGTTACTCGCACCATCGCGACCGACATGGGCGCCTTCGATCTCGTGAAGTTTGGCTGGCTCCAGGCACGGCTCGATCAGACCTCTGAGGACCGCATCGTGCTGACCGGTACACCACAGCTGATCGGCAGTCAGTCCTTCGTGGTTCCGGACCCCGACGCCAACGAGCGCGAGGTCGCGCAGTTCATCTCATGACTAGATCCAGTCGCCTTTCCCTGCTCTGCGCCGCCGCCGGTCTGCTGGCTGTCTCTCCCGCCGCCATGGCGGCCGAGACCACTTCCGAGCCGCCGGCATCCGCGGTTGTCACGATGCCCGTCGTGGAGCAGTCGGCTCAGGGCAGTCGAGACGAGCTCAAGCAGTGGCTCAAACTGCAGCGGATTCAGTCTCTTGCCACACGTCCGGCTCCTCGAGGTGATGACCAGCCCGCGCCCACGCCGCCCAGACCTCCGGTGCGGCCACCCAAGCTTCAGTGCACACAGGCAGCCCTCAGGACCTACGTTCGGCGCTACACGCTGGCCTTCAATCGCGGCAAGGTGAAGCCACTGCGGCAGTTCTTCGCCGCCAGGAGCGTTGAGACGGCTCGCGCAGGGGAAGGCGGCCTCGTGGTGGTTGACGGTAATGCCCGCGGCTTCCGCTGGTACACCGTCTCCGCGACCCGCCGTGGCTTGACCAAGAGCGCACGCCGCTTCTTCCTGGGCCGCAAGCGCAACCAGGTCTTGCGCTACGTCGTCAACCGGCGCAAGCGTGGAGAGCGGCTGCGGTTCGTCACCGTGACCGGGTTCGAGTCACTGCAAATCGGCGCGGCTCCTCATGCCGGCGTCGCGTTTCTCGTGCGTCGCCGTGCGAACGATCTTCTCCCCAGAAAGCGCTGGCGGACCGTCAAGGGCAAGGCCTTGATCGACTGTCAGTCGGGGAAGATCTCCGCCTTCAGCCTGGAGTAGGCACGCCCCAAGATTTGGCGCGGCGGTGTCATCGGTTGGTTCCGTGCCACTGGCGCGGACCCTGGGCTAGACCTTGTCGAGCCCGACGGTCTTCGAGGAGGAGCCGGAGTCGCTCGAGGACGATGATGACGAGTCGGACGACGTGGAGTCGGACTTCTTATCCGATCCGGAGCTTGAGTCACTGTCGTTGCTGCGCCGCGTCGAGCCGTAGTCCGTGTTGTGGAAACCGGAGCCCTTGAAGTGGATTGCCGGTGCGTGAAGCACGCGAGCGATCTTGCCGCGGCCTCGCCGCTTGCCGTCTTCGCGGACGCACGTCTTGCCCGTGCATGTAGTAAGCGCGTCTTCGCTCATGCTCTGCATCACGTCGAATGTCTGGCCACAGGTCGAGCACTTGTACTCGTAGAACGGCACGCAACCTCCTCGTCAGCGCGTCAGTATAGCGAGGGCGAGTTGGCACTCTCCAGCGGAGAATGCCAACCGCGATCCCTCGCGGCGAGGGTGGTTGCGACGGCCCGGGTGCGCGAGGCGGTGGGGTGAGCCCGCATCGGGTCCCCCGCTACGCGCGCCACGTCTTCCGCACGATCGACGTCGTCGAGGGGCATCAGCCGCGCAACTTCGAGCCCGGCCGCATCAGCGGCGGACATCGTCATTTCAACGACGTTCTGCGTACTCCAGGCGATGTCCGCGAAGGCCGGCGCTACGTCTGAGGAGGCGGCAATCAGCGAGTAGCCGCCGTCTCCCGAAGGGCAGATGGCCGCATCGGCGTCTCGCTCGAGCGCGTCGAACGCGGCCGCGACCATGTCCGCGGTTATCTCGGGGCAGTCTGATCCCACCAGCGCGACCGCGGGGTGGCCCTGGGCAAGGCCGTTCTGAATCGCGTGGTGCATGCGCCTTCCGAGGTCTCCGTCGATCTGGACGGTGACCGCGCATCCGTCTGGGGTGAGTGCACGAACGGGGCCCACGTCTTCGGGCCGAGCCACAGAGGCGAAAAGATCGAACCGATCGTCAGAGAGGGCCGCGGTGACATCCAGGAACATGGCCGCGCCTAGCGCGGCCGCGGCATCAGGCGCGAACGGAGGGCTCAGTCTGGTCTTGGTGCGCCCCGGCACCGGAGCCCGGCAAAACACCACGACCGCCGGCCGCTGGCCGGCGGTCACGCGGAGTCGCGCAGGGACTGAGCCTCGGGGAGGTGGGCCAACTTACGCAGGGTCTTGCTCTCGATCTGGCGGATTCGCTCGCGCGTCACGCCGAACTCGCGGCCGACTTCCTCGAGCGTGCGCGGCTCGCCGCCGGTGAGGCCGAACCGAAGCTCGATGACCTGGCGCTCGCGCTCGGGAAGAGCTTCGAGAACGCGACGCAGATCGCGGCCACGAAGCGAATCGGACGCCTCATCGAACGGGGATGGCGCGCCCTCGTCTTCCACGAACGCGGAAAGCTCGGAATCGTCGTCCTCGCCAACCGGCTTCTCGAGGCTCACCGGCAGCTGAGCGATGCGCTGGATCTCGCGCACCTCCTCCGGCTCCAGGCCAAGTTCCTTGGCGATCTCGTCAGGCATTGGGTCTCGACCGTTCTGTTGCACCAAGTAGCGTTCCACCTGGACGACGCGGTTGAGTTTTTCGGCCATGTGAACCGGGATGCGGATCGTGCGGGCTTTGTCCGCGATCGCTCGTGTGACGGCCTGCCGGATCCACCACGTCGCGTAGGTCGAGAACTTGTAGCCGCGGCGCCAATCGAACTTCTCGACGGCCCGGATCAGCCCAAGGCTGCCTTCCTGGATCAGGTCGAGGAAGGACAACCCGCGGCCCATGTAGCCCTTGGCGATACTCACCACGAGGCGCAGATTCGCCTCGACCATGTGAGCCTTGGCTTCCATGTCGCCGCGCTCGATGCGCTTGGCGAGGCTGACCTCTTGATCGGCCGTCAGCAGCGGCACCTTGCCGATCTCGCTGAGGTACAGCCGGAGCGAGTCGAGATTCGGAATCAGGCCCGTTGTGATGGCCGCTTCGCTCGCCGGAGTCGGCTGGCGCTCGACCAATTCCACGCCGGCTTCCGTAAGGGACTGGTGAAGCCTTTCGATGTCGGCGTCATTCAGGCCGGCGTCATCAGCGGCTCCTGCAAGTTCCCTCACGACTATCCAGCCGCGCTCCCGGGCCTCCGTGAGCAGGACACGGAGGTCATCCGCATCCACACCGACATTCGTCTTCTGAGCTTCTACCCGCTGAGCAGCGCGCGGCATTATGGGCAACCCCCTCCTGCCTCGGTCTTCGAGTACTAGCTCTTTGTCATTATACGTGGGCTTGGCGCGACGGCCGCATGGTGGCGGTCTCGCCGGCGCTTTCCGGAAGGTTCCGGGCGCGACCGCCCTTCATCATTCAGGAGGAAAACGATGGGCCAAGCGCAGACCCTCACTCTGCGGGACGTACAAGACAGCCTGCCGCCGGCGAGCCTCGCGCTCAGTCGAGCGGGTGTCTCACGTTCATCGAAGTCCGTACGGCTCCGTTTGCCCGAAGGCGAACGGGTGCTCTCGGCAAGCATCGAGTGCTTTGCTGAGCTCAGTGCCGATCAGAAGGGCGTCCACATGTCGCGCTTCGAGGAGATCGTCAACGAGTCCATCGAGGCCGTCGTCACCGGTCCGGCGCTGGCGATCGACGAGGTCGCCGCGCAGATCGCACGCGAGGTCGTCAGCCGCCAGAAGTCTCGCCGCGGCGAAGCGCATGTGCGTGTCGAGTACCCGGTCGTGCGCATGACGCCGGTTACCAACCTTCCGTCCGAGGAGACGTACCAGCTGATTGCGTCCGCGGTTGCCACGCCCGATGGCGCCCGGCGGCTGACGGGAGCCTCGGCACAGGGCATGAATGCCTGCCCCTGCGCCCAGGAGTTGATCCAGGCCCACGCGGAGCAGGAGCTGGTTGAGCGAGGCTTTACCAGCGATGAGCTCGAGCGCATCTTCGAGGCCGTGCCGGGAGCGACCCACAACCAGAGGGCGCGTGGCACCCTGCTGGTCGGCACTTCCAACGGCACCAGCGTCGATCCTGACCTCTTGATCGCGATCATCGAGGACTCGATGTCATCGGAGATCTATGAGCTGATGAAGCGTCCGGACGAGCAGTGGGTCGTCGAGAAGGCCCACCGCCGGCCCCGATTCGTCGAGGACAGCGTGCGCGAGATGATTCGCGGCGTGATCGAGCGCCTGCCAGATCTTCCGGACGACGCCTTCGTTCATGCGCGTCAGGCCAACTTCGAGACCATTCACGCCCACGATGTCGACGCCGATCGCTGGGGGCTGCTCGGAACAATGCGGCGAGAGCTCGTCGGTGAGCAGGTCGACGAGGCCGATCTCGCGCCAGAGCAGTGGCTACGTAGCTAGGGCTTCTTTCCCCAGGACACGGCCAGCTCTTCTCCTCGAGCGAGCCGGCTGAGGTTCTTGTGGTGCAGCGCGATCACTCCCAGCCCGGCAGCGATCGTGAAGATCGTCTGTGGCGTGTCGGCACCCATGGTGTAGGCCACGGCGGGTAAGGCGATGGCGGCACAGATGCTGGCCACAGAAACGAGTCGGGTCGAGACTGCGATCGTGATCCAGAGCGGTACGACCAAAGCCGCGGCGACCGGCACGATCCCGAAAAGGACTCCCAGGCCGGTTGCGACCCCCTTGCCGCCCTTGAAGCGCAGCCACACCGGAAAGGCGTGGCCCACCATCGCGAGCGCACCGGCCAGGATGCCCCAGGTCGGGTCCGCGATTGCGGTGCCGACGAGTACCGCCGCGAGGCCCTTGAGGACATCGACCGCGAGCACGGCGGCGCCGATCTTGGCGCCCATGGCGCGAAACACATTGGTTGCGCCCATGCTGCCGCTGCCGATGGTGCGGATATCGATGCCGCGGAGGCGCCCGGCCAGATAGCCGGTTGGAATCGATCCGAGCAGGTAGCCCAGGATCAGCGCGAGGGCTTCGGTCACGATCCCGCGGTCATTGGGGGCTCCGACCGATCTCTGGACGCAAGTTGCCGGCGGGCGAACACGAAGTAGAGGATGCCGCTCAGGACCGTGAGCACTACGGCGACGCCGAGCAGCCACGGATCGATCCACTTCCAGGGATGCGGCGTCATCACCGCGAGGATCGCGGCGTTCTGGCTGACGGCTTTGTACTTACCCCAGCGGTTCGCCGGGATGACCAGCTTCTCGTTCACCGCGATCATGCGAAGACCCGTTACCGCGAACTCTCGCGTGATGATCACCATTGCGATCCACGCCTGAAGATCGCCGGTTTGGATCAG
>CAMYIK010000012.1 GCA_947258365.1 uncultured Thermoleophilia bacterium
GCCGCGCTGCGCGGCGTTCTCGTGCGCCAGGGTAGGACTAAGGGCCGGTTGGTGCTTGCACCGCAAAACCGTACGAGACGGCGCGCTGCATAACCTCGTCGGCGTAGCCGACTCCAGGGCTGGCGCAGGCTCCGTAGTAGCGACAGGCAGCGCGGCGATGTTCCTCGAAGCTTCCTCCGGGCGGTGGAGTGCCCTTGCCGGCGCGAAGACCGAACGCGGCGGTTGCGATCGCGTCCGCGGGATTGAGCGGGTCGATCCGTCCGTCTCCATTGCCATCACGGCCGAACTCCCCCACGAAGTCCCCACACTGGCCACCTATACCGAGCTGCATCGGCCCGACACAGCCCGAGCGGTTGATACGCGTCGTTGACGGATGGCGGCCATGGTCAGACTCTTGGCCACCTATCGCGGCGAGAAAGCGCCAGTCGACACCCATCTGTGCGCCGTGGTGGATGTAGAGCTCGAGGTACTCCGGCGGAATGTCCCCCGCAGCAGCCTCGGTCGGAGCATCCGGCCGCCAGTCGGTGGTGGAGACGGAGCCGGCAAGCGGGACCCCGTCAATCAGGTCCGCGCCGGCAGAGGCCGCCCTGGGACCGGCTGCCCCCACACCGAGCAAAAGTGCCGCGCATGCGGCAAGCAAGGCGACCGCCGGAACCGACCGAGCGACCGACGGTAGGCGCGGGCGCCGGCGCGACACCGACGCGCTCTGGCGCGCGGGCGGGGCGGCGGCGCGTTGAGGTTCCTGTCGTGGGTAGTAGCGACTCGGTGAAGGCGGCAGCACCTCGTATGCCGGCCGGGAGTCCGAGATCCGTGCCGGCAGCTGCCGCCCGTCGCGAGGCTCGCGCGTCGACGGGGGGCGGCTCAGCGGCCGAGCGGTCGGCGTGCTCGCGAACCAGCGGTCAAGAATGTCGGAGCTAGCCGGAGGCCCTTGCACCCGCGACGGTGCGGATGGGCCAGGACGCGAGGGCGCGGCCGACGTCACCGGTCGCTGGCTGGCCTGCCCCTTTGCGGGGTACGGAGACTCTCTCTGGATGGGCTCTACCGCCCGAACCACAGACACTGGCAGGCTTCGCGTTGCGGCCGGTTGCGGCGGTGCAGGTGGCGGAGATGGAGACTTCGTAAAACGCGGCGGAGGAAGGCTGAGGTCGTCCGCGCCACGCGCGACGCGCTCGTCGGGCCTGGCAGGCGGGCTCGAGGTCTTCTCCGCCTGGGTCGCTGGCCGAGATGCCAGGGCATCATGTGGGCGCGGTGGCATCGCCTGCGGCCGCGCAGGACGGTCCGCCCCCTGTTGAGACGGGGGCTTCGGCGCTTCCAGCTGCCGCTGTTGCGCCCTCTGAGGCGCACGCTTGATGGCTTGCTCGCGCCGTTGGGCAGCCTCTCGGGCCGCGTTGCGTCCATCCTTGGCCGACGGTGGCGGCGCTGGAGCAGGAGACCCTGTACGCCGAACACCACGCTCGACCCCAGCCCCGATCTCCTCGATTTCCGGCACGCCGGACGAAGCCGAGCCCGTCTTTGGGGCCTCGAGCTGCTTCCGAGGCGCGGGCGGCTCGGGCGTTGGTTTGGGCCGGCGAGGCCGCTTGACCGGGGCGTCGGGCTCGAGGGGCTCGACGTCCGGAAGGTCACCGCCGGAGAGTCTGTTCATTGACACAGGGTTCTCAGAACGCGCAGTAAAGGGCACGAGGGGGCAGGTAACCGAGCGATCGTTCGGAGACCCTAGTCCACCGATAGTCGCAAAGATTCGGCCGTAGGTTTAGTTTTTTTGCGCTCGACGCGTAATTCCCTCGGGACTGCGACAGGTGTCACGGGCACGCCAAGGTGCTCGCACGAGGCAGGAAGAACGTACGACGGACGTCCGTGTCGCCTCAGGGCTCCAGACGGTAGCCTGTGCGTGGGGTTTACATCGCTCAGGAGTACATGGCACTCACCCTCATGATCATCTTTGCCGTCGGCGTCTTGCTCGGCGTCGCACTCGGACTGCCGGCCTTGCGCCGCAGACCGCGCGAGGAGACGGAAGAAAACCCGATCAGACCCGTCGGCCGAGAGATGATCAGGGTCGGTGGTCGACGGCCTCGGAGCGCTGGTGGCAAGGCCAACGGCGGGGGCATGGCCGAGGCCAGGAAGCGCGTCAGCGCCGCTCGCCGGCTCGCCCGCCCCAAGATGACGCTGCTGGAAGCGCCGTCCGCGTACGACGACACCACTTGCGAGCTGTTCGTTTCGCCCCTGGGCGACGAGGTGCTGACCAGAGCCGTAACCCTGTTCGAGAAGCTCGCGACCCGCGGCGAGGTCGACTCGACCGAGTTGGCCCGGGCGCTCGGCGCGGCTCCTTCCGCGCTCGGAGGCCTCCTAACCGGCCGGCTGAACCGACGCGCGCAACAACTTGGACTCAAGCCGCCCTACGAAGTCGAACGAAAGTCGCGCAGCACCATCTGGCGCGATCGGCAGGGCACCGCGGAGCGTTTGCTCGCCGCGCTCCGGCGCGAAATCGCTTCACGAAGGCGAGCCTCGCTTGCCTCCGCGCAATCTCGGCAAGCTTGAGCTAGTCCGCAAGATCTCTAGCCCACGGGGCGAGACTTCTTGAGAAGGCCTTGCCGTCGGCCCACATCGGTCGATGGCCTCAGTGAGCAGGTTCTTCTCAAAGGCGGCACCAGTGGTTCACGCAACCGGTACACACAACCAGGCAGAACCGGACAGCCTCTTCGGCACCGATCGCGCCGATCGATTGCTGAACATCGACCACGCGGCCCAGGCTATGCAGCTGCCGGTAGACGTGGTGCGACGGGCGCTCCAAAAAGGGGCCCTGCGCGGCGTAGAAGCGCCCGAGCCACGAGTCTCGGCCAAGTCGGTTGAGGTCTTTCTGATGGCCCGAGTGGCCGCGAATCGGACGGTGGCCCCTCCCAAGGCTGCCTGAGTAGTACCGAGTCCAGCCTCTAGGCTGCCGCGAATGGACGTCTTTCTCGCGGTAGCCAGCAAACGCGACGGCCGTGTCTACGCCGAGCGCGCCATCCCGGATGAAGCGCAGGTGCGAATTCTCGACGCCGGCCGCCTGGCGGGCAGCGCCCGAAACGGGCAGCCCTGGACCTTCACCGTGGTGGAGAGGACGATCGCGAAAGAGGCCGTGGCGGCGAGCGTCTACCGGCCCGAGCTGATTCTGACGGCCAGGATGGTCGTGGCGGTGACGGTCGTGCGAATGGGCCGCCTCTACGACTTCGACGCCGGGCGAGCAGCCCAGAACATGATGCTGACCGCATGGGACGAGGGCATCGTCAGCTGTCCCAGCGGAATCGCCCGGGAAGAGGTCCTCCTCGACGCCCTGGGGCTGGGAGAGGACCAGCGCCCCGTGGCGGTCCTGTCCTTCGGCTACCCGGAGAACCCGCGACCGCCAGAGCGAAGAGCACCGGAGAAGTGGAGCACGAACGCGCCACGACGCCCACTCAACGAAATAGTCCGCCGGCTATAGCCAACGGCGCTCTTTTCTCACACGCGGGTCGCGACCAAGGGCCGGAGCCTCCCGGTAGAGGCTGTAGCGGTCCCGGACCCGGCGACAATCCGCCTCATGGATCGCCGCCCGTCCCCCGGGGTCCGGGTCCGCCTGGTTGGTACCGCAGCCCTAGCTCGGGTGCGGCCCTCTGGCCGTGCGAGGGGTGATCGCGGCCAGCAAGCGCGCAAGGCGTTCTTCCGCCTCACCGTCGGTCCAGAGCTCACGAGGCTCGGGTGCCGCGGTGGCGCTGTCGTCAATACGACGGGGAAGCCGTGCGCCGTGCTGCATTGGGAACGAGTCTTTCGCTCACCGGCTAGCTAAGCCTCATGGCCTCGTAAGGCTCGGGTTAGGTCTCCCACCCCCTGTCTTGGCGGCCCCATCTATCGCCAACAGCCCCGCTGACGTAGGCTGCGCGCCTCCTCATGGATCCTGAAAGCTCACGCAGTATTGGGGCCGTTCTTCGGGAGGCCCGCCAGCGCCAGCAGCTCACGCTTGCCGAGTGCATGGAGCGCACACGTATCCGGCGGAAGTATCTCGAGGCGCTCGAGAACGAGGACTTCCAGACGCTGCCGGAGCCAGCGTATGTACGCGGCTTTCTCCGGACTTACTCAACGTCGTTGGGGGTCGCCCCCCAACGCTTGATAGACGCATATGACGAGACGGTCGACCGAGCAGATGCCTCCGGCGAGCGCGTCGAGCTTCGTGCTCGCGAGGCGCCGCCGGGCGGCGGGCGTCCGCGCGCCCGTCGGCACACAGGAGCACGTGGGCTCATCTGGGCGCTGGTCGGTCTTGCCGCGGTCGTCGTGGTGGCGTTCTTCGCCTCTCGCGGCCTCGCGATGGACATGGCCGCGGCCAGCGGCGGCGTGGACTACTTCTCGCGGTAAGTAATACGGCCGCGAGTGAGGTCGTACGGCGAGAGCTCGACTTTCACCCGGTCACCCGGGTTGATGCGAATCCGGAACCGGCGCATGCGGCCGGCCATGTGCGCCAGGACGGTGTGCCCATTCTCGAGCTCTACCCTGAACATCGTGTTCGGGAGTGCCTCAACGACCTCTCCCTCGACCTCAATGGCCTCTTCCTTCTGCTTCGCCAAGTGACTCCTCGGTTGGCGCGGAGACTCCGCGCGCACGACTAAGCGGCCCGGAAAACGGGCCGCTGCAGCACCATACCCGCAAAGACGGTGCTTGCGCGACAGGCGGTGATCACCGCCTGTCGCGCAAGCGAGTCCTCAGCCCGTTACGGCGGGCGACACCCGGCGCACGACGCGCGTCACGGTCGTGCATGCCCGAGCGCCGCGGCGGTTGGCGTTTGGCGACGTCACGGTGGCGCGGTTGCAGCGCCGGCCTCGAGTCTGGCTAAGGACTGAGAAAACTACTCGGCGAGTCACAGTGCGCCGGGGTCCGATCGAACCAACGCGGATAGAGACCGTGCGTCCCTTGAGACTCATTCGAGCAGTCCGACGGGCGAGCACCATGCCCGACGGGAGCAGATCACGAATCACGACGTTGCGCGCCGTAGTCCTCGAAGTGTTGCGCACCTTGATGATGAACGTCGTGCGGCGACCTGCCCGGATTCGACGCGGGCCGGTCTTGGTGACTCGGAGACTGGCGCGGCGCGGCACGCCCGCTTCGCCTCCGGCCGGCGGAGGCGAAGCCGGGGGGATGACCGGCCTTGAAACGGTGCACGGCGGCAGCGTGATATCCAGCGCTACGGGAACCGGAGTCAGCTCGGCATACAACAGATCCTGGGTGTCCTCGAAGTCGACCAGCACGCCCTTTGCCTGTTGGACAGTTCCGGAGATCGAGATCGTGCCGACCGAACCGGCGACCGTGGTGGTGCTGACACCGTCGGGGCCGAGTTCGACCGTAGTCGTCTTGCCACCGCCCGTGAATGTGCCGTTGGCGGAATTGATCGTGAGGTCGGCGCTCGTAAACGGTGCGCCGGTCACCTGAACGGTTCGGCTGCCGGCACCACAGTTGGCGGATGCGCCCGTCACGGCCACGGCCGGCGCCCGCTGCGCGGCCGATGTGTTCGTTGCGGCGTCGGCAACGATCTGGGTCGCCTCGGCGTCGACAGCTGCGTCCGGGGAGATAGCTCCGGGGTCGCCGGGATTGGAGTACTGCCAGACGGCGCTCTGGTGAGCCGAGCCAATCTCGTCGGGCGTCAACGTCGTGGCACCGGGGGTGTCCTGTTTGTGCACCGAGGAAAGCAGGATCCAGGTGATCTGGTCGGACACCGCGGTGTTCGTCGTCGCGTCAGCGTCAGTCTTGAGCACAGCGTCCCCGCTTTGGGCAGAGACCGTCAACTCGACACAGTGACCACGCTTGGCACCCGTGGCGAAGGGGAAGCTGTTGGGCCCACCGTGAGAGACCGTGAAGTTGTAGACGCCAGAACCCCCACCCAGTCCGGGGCTGACGACGTCGCCGGGGCCCAATGTGACCGTGGCGTCCTGAGTAGCGGCGCTCGCAACCGGGACGAACGCGAAAAGCGACGCCCCCAGCGCGATGGAACTCGCCGCGAGTATCCGACGGATACGGAGCACAGAACTCGATTTCATGGGGCTGAACCTCTTCCTCGTGGGCTGACCGATGCGAATTGTTCGCATCGAAGACCGGCTGACGGACTCTTGGGGTACGCGGTGAAGCGGCGACACGACGCGGCCGGGTGCCGGCCTACGCACCTGAGCCACACCGTTTCGCCCGCCTGACGCTCCACGCTCCTTGATATGACGCCCAGAAAGGGCAAACGTCGGATTCTTTCTGCCGCGAACTTTCGATTCGCCGATGGAGATGCCTGCTCTGTGCACACCCGGTCGTGGACTAAGACGCGAAATCCGCCGACTCTGATACCGCGCTTACAACGCACGCACCTTCTCGTCTCACCCCTTCCCGACCGCGCTTCACGATGACCGAGAACTCTCCCGGTCGGCAAACGGCGGCGGCGGCGGAATCTCGCAAAGCCGCAGAATCCTCGATATCTCCTGCCCTGCGGACGACGTGCAGCCGTTGCGACGGAGGGCCTTTGGCGTTGCGAGCTGGCCCGATGCGGAAGGGGGACCTCGTCCTGGCGCCGAAACCCGCAGCGGCGCCACGACCCGGCGCCGCCCAAATGCACGACGCCCATCTCACGACTACAAGCCGCCGGTTTGCGCGCCTTTCGTAGTGCATTCCGACAATCACAGGCTTGGCCACGGCCCGGCCTTGTGCGCTTCTTGTCGCGTCCGACTCGGTGTGCTCGACCGCGCGTTCGGGTGCTGAAAGGCTGTGAGATTGGCGCGAACCACGGGATCGGCCATTTGTACGTCGCCTCGCCTGCGGTATGAAGAGCCCTTGCCCATCGACCGATACCTTGGTCGGTGAAGAACCTCAGAACGTATGACGATGACCTTGGCGCCCTAGTGCGTGAACTTGCCACGACCGAACAGCTCCGCCGCGAGCCAGCTCCGAACACCTCGATGGGGTTGAGTAACGCCATTGACAGGCACGAGCTCCGGCTGGTGTTCCAACCGGTCCTGCGCCTGAGCGATGGCTACGTCGTCGCGCATGAGGCACTTGTGCGTCGTCTGCACCCGACACGAGGCATGCTCACCGCCAGCGAGATCATTCCCGAGGTGGATGGCGATGACGCACTCGACGCCGTTTCGAGTTGGGTCTTTACCCATGCGTGTCGTGCTCTTGTACGTGCCACGAGCCTCGGTGACCGCGGCATCTCGGTGAATGTCGCCGCGTCTGAGGTTGGCGTCCACAAGTTGCTCGATCGGGTGACGACGACGCTTTCGAAGACCGGGCTGCCGGCGGAGCGTCTCGGCGTCGAGATACCGGCTACGGCTCTCAAGGGCTCACCACGTGAGGTCACCAAGGAGCTTGCCGCGCTTCGTGAACTCGGAGTAACAGTGGCCGCCGACGGAGCTCGCCCGAAGGTGACCACAGCCAAGGAACGCGCGCACGTCGATGTCCTTAAGCTCCACCCCTCGGCGCTCGACAGCTCGGGCGCCTCAGATGCCTCCGCGTGGTCGCGCCTGATCAGGGGGGGTCTCGAGCGGGGTGTCGAGATCGTCGCGAAGGGCGTGGAGACGCCGGAGCAGCTCGATGAGGCCCGTCGAATCGGCTGCACCCTCGGCCAAGGACTGCTCTGCGGTCCGCCCGCCCGGGACATGGTCAGCGCGAACTGGGCGCCTCGGCGCTGAACAACCGGCGTCGAGCCGCACCCTCGATGGCCTCGGCCATTCGGGGCGAGAGCGGCAGGTGGACCACTCGATCCCCGCGCACGTCTCCATAGAAGAGCTTGCCGCCAAGGCGTGAAGCCGCAACCTTGTAGCCGAGCGCCGGGCGTCGCTCCAGGATGAGCTTGGCCCACCACGAAACAGCGGAGTGTCGGCCGATCTCCGCTCGGAGCCTGCGACGGTAGGCGGCGAAGTCGCGGACGCGCCCGTCGAGAATCGCCATCGTGTTCTCCGCCGCCAGCCGAGCGCTCGTAAAAGCCTCGAACATCCCGTCTCCTGATAGCGGGTCAGCTACGCCGGCCGCGTCTCCGATCAGGGCGACGCGACGACCGGCGATCGGAGAGCCCGTGCCGCGCAACGGAATGCGGTAGCCACGCAGGCCGGTGAGATCATCCATGGAGATCCCGTGGGCGCTGCAGAGCCGCCTCAGATGGGTCTTCATTTGGGGCCCCTCGTGGAACCAGCCGCCAACTCCGAAGTTGGCGTGGTCGGACTTGGGAAAGATCCAGCCATAGCCGCCGGGCACGGTGCCGACCTCGAAGAGCATGCTGCCGTCGAACTCCTTGGCCGGATAGAGCGACCGATCGGCGTTCCCCTCATAGGCGATGGCATCCCACGGCACCGGACCGCCCCCAAGCGCCGCGGCGCTCACACCGTTCGCCCCATCAGCGCCAAGTACCACGGTGCCGAGGGCACGGAATCCGTCACCGCGGACCTCAGGCGTTGTTGGATGAGGCAACACCTCGCGCACGCGAGCGCCCTGTCGCACCTCGACTCCGGCCTCGGCTGCCTTGTCCAGGAGATACGCATCGAGCCGTGACCGGCGCGTCATCAACACGATCGGCTCGTCGTACGCGTGGCGCACCGCGAGGCCGTACCGCAGCCGAAAGTCGATGGCGGTCACCTCCTCGTCCACGACAGGATCCAGCGAGAACGGCAGCTGTCGCGCCCCGCGCACTGTGACCCCTCCCCCGCAGGGCTTGTCTCGCGGAAAGACCGCTCGGTCGAGCAGCAGGACGCGAACCCCAGCGCTCGCGAGTCGGTAGCCGGCCGTCGATCCGGCGGGACCGCCTCCGACGATTACGGCGTCAAAGTGTTCCACGGAGCCGGGCAACGTCAGCGCTCCACGCGGAAACGCACCGCGAGCATTGGCTCGCCGGTGTCGTGCCGCAACCTCGTTTCGTGCGTCTGGACCACGCTGTTACGGTACCGGCTCGTGAGCTTCCGTACGCCTTCCTCCAGGTCCATTCTCCTGCTCGTGGCGATCGCCCTCCCGCTGCTTCTCGTGGCATGTGGTGGAGACGATTCCTCAGCGGACGCGAGTGAGACGGGCGACGCCACCGCGACCACGGCCGTCGAGACTTTCCAGACCCCTACCGGCATCACCTGCAGTCGCGCGGAGCCGGCTGCCAACGGCAACGGCAAGACCTACGACGGTCCGCCGGAGCTCACGGTTGAGGACGGGGTCACCTACACCGCGACCCTCGCAACTTCCTGTGGGGACATCGTCGTGGAGCTCGACGCGGCCAACGCACCCATCACCGCGAACAACTTCATCTTCCTCGCTCGGGACGGCTTCTACGACGGCTTGACCTTCCACCGCACGGTTCCCGGCTTCGTTATCCAGGGCGGTGACCCGTCCGGTGACGGCACCGGCGGCCCCGGCTACCAATTCGAGGATGAACTGCCGACTGATGGCTATCCGCAAGGGTCGTTCGCGATGGCGAACGCGGGCCCGAGCACAAACGGCTCGCAGTTCTTCATCGTCACCGGGCAGGCTGACCTGGCGAACGACTTCTCGCGCTTCGGCCGAGTCACCCAAGGCCTCGAGGTCGCCCAAGGGGTCGAGTCCCTGGGAGACGCGGGTCAGGCGCCGAGCGAGCCCGTGTACATCAACTCGGTGACGATCACCGAGAACTGATTCCGAGCGCCCAACGGCGCTCTTAGCCTGCGGAATGAACCGTGGCAGGCCCTTAGACCAGCAGTACGAGCGTCAGCGTCGTCGAAGTGATGATGCCCACGATGCCCAGCACGATCGCGATCTGTGCCTGGGCCGCGTACTCATTGGGTCCTGAACCAGAACGCCCCCGCACCGACAGGCCCAATACGAGGGCCACGACCGCGGCGGCCAGAATCCCCAGTCCGAGAACGCCCGCCACATAGGCGACGGTGATCTTGGTACGTGGCGTCAAAACGGCCTCCTGGCAACGGGACAACTACGGCGGGCGGCGAATCATTGCAGCCGCCACGGCCGAAGGAATCAAAGTTTGCTCCGGGTGCCTTGGCGGAGCCCGGCGGCGCGTGCTGTACTTCGCCGCATGCTCGATCTCGGCTCACCCTCCCCCCGTCGCTGGCTCCTTCTGGCGATGATCGCGGCGCTCAGCGCCGGTGTACTCGTTGCCGGCTGCGGCGGCGACGACGGCGATAGTGCCGCGGCGACAACCGAGGCTCCGACGGAGACCACTCCAGACCCGGCCCCAGAGCCCGACCCGGAACCGGAGCCACCGGCCGAACCAGATCCCCCGCCCACACCCAAGCCCGACCCGGGGCTGCCTGAGGACACCGCCGGTTTTCGCGATGGGCTCAAACTGAACTCCGCCCCGATCCCGCCGAACGCCGGAGCGCCCCACGGCGAGACCAAGAACGTCTACGTCAATCAGACGCGGGAGACGATCGCGCCGGGCGGAACACAGGCCTTCCCGTATCCGGATGGCAGTATCGTCGTGAAAACGGGTAGCCGTGGCGGAGACGACGCGGCCATCGTCGCCATCATGCGCAAGGTCGCCGGCGCGGATCCCGAGCATGGCGACTGGGAGTTCATCGAGTTCAGTCGATCAGCGACGAGTGATCCGTACACCGTCTTGGCACAGGACGCGGTCTGCTGGACGTGCCACGCAGGCGCGACCGACTCGGACTGGGTCTTTACCCGCCTGGAGGGCTAGCGCGCCGCTTCGCTACCGCCGGCTGCCGTTTCGCAGCCGGCGGGTGTCCACCACCTCGAAGTGGCGCCCTCGTAGGCGGCGCAAGGTCCTGAGGTCATCGTCGTTCCAGCGCGCGTGGGGTGCGCCGGTGATGAACCACGGCGACCCGTTGTCGGCCAGGATCATCCCGTAGCGCTTCAGCGCGCGGATCACCGCGCGCGCCTGCGGACCGTGCCCTCGCAGCGACACCGAACGCTTCAGCCGTACCCGCAGCCCCATGGGAGGCAACGCCGTGGCGTTCGAATCACTCGCGAAGTGCCGAGCGGGATAGAGAAACGCACGCCGCGTTTTCGGCACGGTGAACCGCAGGGCGTGTTGAATACCTGCCTGGTGAACGACCTCGTCGTAACGGACGAGTCCAGGGAGAATCGGCAGTCCCGCGGCGTCGGCGCTGGTCCACCCGCGTGGGCGAAGTCGATTCGAGCGGAGATCCGAAGTGGCCCCCGACCCCGCCTGCCAGCGCCCGTCGACCCGCCGTGCGTCAAACAGCTCAAACAGACGGCAACGGTCACGATCGAGCATCAGGATGTGGCGATCGCTCCCCCGCTCGATACGTGGTCGTGGAGGGATCGGGTATCGCACTCGGTCGGACTCGGAGCCGTGGGTGAATCGGACGGGCGCGCGTCGGGTCTTTGATGACACGACGTTGAACGGAGTGCCGTAGCGGCCTTGGCGACTGAAGTCGGGGTGCACCGACGCGGTCCGCCCGATCGTGCGAATGAAGGTCGCGGAGCGCGAATGCACAGGCAGCCGATCGACGTGTGTGTTCCAAACGTTGTCTGAGGGGAGCACACGACACCTCGGCGCACCGGGTACAGGGCGGGCGGATGCCTCAGTCGCCGCAGCGACCGCCAGCGCACCCACTACGAGAACCGGCGTCTGGAAAGAGAATGACTCGACGCATGAACACGGTTCTACCTCACCACCCGATAGAGGTAGGCCAGCCGCTCCGGAGACACACCGAAGATGTACAGATAACGAATCACGATCCAGATCAGGATCGCGCGAACCACCCCGCTCTCGCGCCAGCGTCGTGATGAGGTGATCGCCGGCCCGGGTAGCTTCTCTGCGCGGCCGGTCGCCATCAGGGCGCGAGCCAATTCCAGGTCTTCCATGATCGGCACTTCGGGGTAGCCACCGAGGCGCCGAAACGCCTCACGCGTCGTCCAGATGGCCGAATCGCCGTAGAAGACACGGACGAGGCGCTGGGCGCGGTAGATCACGCCCAAGACAGCGGCGAACGCGCCGCCGCCATCGAAGCGCAACGCGAAGTTTCCACCGGGCACTCCGCGCCGAGCAGCGCTCACGAGCGACGTATAGGCGGTCATCGGCAGCAGGGTGTCGGCATGAAGGAAGACCAGGATGCCCCCTCGCGCGACACGGGCTCCGGCGTTCATCTGGTGCCCGCGCCCCCGCCGCGACTTCACGACTCGCGGCGCGAGGGGATGCTCGGTCGCCAGCCTGAGCGTCTCATCGTTAGAGTCGCCATCCGCGACGATGACCTCGAAGCGACCTGACAAGGCGTGCAGGTGGTCCAGGGTGCGACCGATCGCTGACTGCTCGTCGAGTACCGGCACGATGACCGACACCAGCGGCGCCTGGGCCACGAAGGTCTTAGCCGAGTCGGTAGACGAAGCCGGCCGCACCATGCTCGGCGTCGAGCGCTGGCGCCGACGCGGCAAGGACCGCCGCGAACGCGGGGCCGCTCTCGGCCAGCATCCGGCCGAGAAGCTCCGGCGGAGTCGGTTCGTCGACGACGCCGTTGGCGTAATCCGTGACGAAACCCAGGACCGCGAATGGAAGCTCGGCCTCACCGGCGAGGACGGTCTCGGGCGCGCAGGTCTGGCTTATGGCCGCGACGCCTGCCGCCGCCATGGCGGCGATTTCCGGAACGCTATTGAGGCGAGGCCCGTCAACGTGACCGTAGACGCCGCCATCGGTGATCATCTCGTGGGCTTCTGGCGCACCGAGCAGGAGCGCTGAGCGCACGCTCTCTGAGTACGGACGCTCGAAAATCCAATGACCACGATCGGCCGTGCCCTCATCGGAGAACAATGTGCACAACGAGCCGTCCGCAAGGCGGTTCGACGGGAAGTAGAGGTCGTCGAAGACGACCAAGGATCCGAGGCCCAAGCCGCGATCCACAGCGCCGGTGACGGTAGTCGACACGACAGCGTTGACGTCGAGGGCGCGAAAGGCCGCGAACGCCGAGCGAGGGTCGAGGTGGTTACTGAGGCGCGAATGGCCTGCTCCATGGCGGCTGTAGTGCGCAACCTCAGTCTCACCAAGGACGCCAACGGTTATTTCGCACGCGCCGAAGGGCGTCGGCACGAGGCGTTGGCCCACATCCTCGAGCGGCAGGTCATAGAGCCCGGTTCCGGTGACGATCCCGATCACGAGCGGCCACGGTAGCCGATCACGGGCCGTTCAAGAGGCCGCAATGGCACAGGCATAGGGCTGAGCCAGGCTGCCGTCGGCCTGGCGGAGCTGGAGGAACCTCTCGACAACAGCGCGCTTTCCGTCGGCAAGCGCCCCCTCGCCGTCGATGACCAACATGTCGGTTCCGCTGCCGCGATCTGCCCCGACCGGATGCCACCAGATGCCATCGGCGCTCACGGTGAGCTCCGGGACCACGCTCGATGGCTCCACGTCGAGACCCGATTCCGAAAAACCTCGAGCCACGAGCGGCCGCACGGCGTGATCGCCTGGCCGAACACCAAGTTGCTCGAGCAGCTCACCCAATGCCACGATCTCGCGTGTGTTGTCTGGCGTCTGTGTCGTCGCAACCGAGACTCGCAGGCCGAGTGACACCGCGTAGGTGATGCCGTCGATCGCGCGCTGCCACGATCCGGCGCCGCGTTGCCGATCGTGAGTCTCCGGATATGCACCGTCGAGTGAGGTCTGCAAGGTCAGGCCCTCGACCCCTGCGAGCTGCCGCAACTCATCGCGGCGCCGCCCCGTGAAGAGCATCGCGTTGGTTAGCACCGTGGTGGGTGCGACGCCGGAGGCCACCCGAATCATCTCCGCGATCTCCGGCTCGAGAAATGGCTCGCCGCCGGTCAGGTAGATCTCATCGAACCCTTCCCTCGCCGCCTCGTCGACGAGCGCGCGGAATCGGGGCAGCCCGAGACTCCGGGGGTCCGCGGCCGGCGAGCTTGCCACGACGCAGTAGCCGCAGGCGAGGTTGCAGTGGAAGTTCGTATAGATCCACAGACGCGAAGGGAACGCCGCGGTACCAAACAGCGGCGTCACCGGTAGATCATCGGGCTCCGGCGAGGTGCTGTCGCCCCAGTCCACCATCGCGGCGCTGAGCTCCGATATCGCGTCGCGGTACACGTGGTATCGGCCCCGCGCCCGCTCGACGGGCGGCAAGACCTCGAGGCAGGTCGTCCACCACCCCTCCTCGACACTCTGGGCGAACGCCTCGGGCAGACCAGCGGCGCGGATCGCCGTCGCTTGGGACTGCCAATCAAAGGCCACCCGCACAAGCTCAGCCGAGGCTCTGCCCTCAGCGACCTCGAGCAGCGCGTACCACCCCTCATGAGTGCCGTCATTCGCCGCTCGACCGATCGTGCCCACGTTGACGACCAACGTGCCGCCGATGCGCCGCTGCCACGGCAGTCCGGTGTGTGTGCACATCAGGACATCAGCGCCACTGGCATCGGCCCGCGCGCGGGCCTCGTCGTCGCTCAGCGACTCCCAGAAGAAATCATTGACCGCCAGGGGCGAGCCATGGACGAAGTGCACGTCCACCCCATCGATCCGCTCACGGCGCTCAAGCGGCAGATCCCCCATCCAGCGAGCAAACTCCGGCGAGGTGTTCGCTCGCGTGTGCTCGTACATGATCTGCGCATACGCATTGTCGCGAGGGTCGCTGTAGCCACAACCGCAGTCCTTCGCGCCAGAGGCGATCGCGAGATCGTAGTTGCCGGCTATGCACTCGATACCGTGCTCGAGAAGCAGCGGCCAAACCGCGTCCGGGTCGGCGCCAAAGCCGCCGAGGTCCCCAAGGCAGACAATCCGCCGACACCCACGCGCTCTGGCGTCGGCGACCATCGCCTCCAAGGCATGG
The DNA here is from genome assembly GCA_947258365.1 of uncultured Thermoleophilia bacterium. Taxonomy (GTDB): domain Bacteria; phylum Actinomycetota; class Thermoleophilia; order Miltoncostaeales; family Miltoncostaeaceae; genus CAMYIK01. The sequence goes on from CAMYIK010000012.1 coordinate 14,754, forward strand.
GGATTGGCGTAGATACCCCCGCATACCGCGATCTTCGGCATCGGCGGATCCTATGCCGTGCCGGCCGCGACGAGTGTTCTGTGTGAGCCGGCTCACCGCCGAGCCCGTATCTAGCGGGGAGTCGCCCCAGCTTCCGATGCATCCAGGTTCAGAACGCGGCGGCGCATTTCGTCCAGGAGGAACTCCGGATTGGTACAGGCCTGCTCACTGCGGTGCGGGAAGGCCTCGTCGACTGACGTGCGGCACACCGCGAGTGGATCGCGCTCGACACGGAGCGCCCCGAACCCGAACCGACTGCGCTGGGCGAGCTCGAACCGTTCCACGTCGATCTCGGCGCGAAAGACCCCGGCAGCGCAGCCCATCACAATCCGACCGTCGCGATCTTCCGAGTAGAGCTTCTCGCAGTCGGCGTCGACGCAGCCGGCCGGGTAGACGACGCGGTCACACGTCACGGGGCACTGACGGCACATCGAAGTGTCACGGTTGGCCGCGCGGCGTGCGGTGCGGGGATGTGGCGTTGGTCCGCTCATGAGAGAAGACGGTCACCCAGGTGACCGTGCTGCCCATTTACGCAGACCCTCCGCTGCGGTCAAGCGGCAATTTTGATGGCTGAGGATGTGCAGCGCGGGGCGCCTGTGCTATGCGAGAACCCGCTCGCCGAAGAGGGTTTTGAGCTCGGCGACCAGTCCTGGATCGCGGGGATTCACCCGGAAGTCGTCACCGAAGCGGTAGCGCACCGTCTCTCCGTTCTGGCGAAGTTTGGCCACCACCGGTGCGCTGCCTTCGTGGTCGACGATCAAGCGCTTGAGATTGCTGAGGTCATTCGCCTCGAGTGCCCGGTGCTCGAAGTTCAGCAGCAGTCGGTCTTCCTCGGCGTCAGGATCGACGTGAAGCAGCTTGATCGACTGCGCGACGACTTTCGTCTCGCCCTCGCCCTTTTGGTCGACGCGACCAGAGACCAGGACGATTTGGTCGTTCTTGAGAATCTCTCGTTCTTTGTCGTAGACGGCCGGCACGACGACGATCTCCACCGATCCGGCAAGATCCTCCAGCCGCGCGAACATCATGTTCTGACCATTGCGGGTGGTGATGGCTTTAGTCTCGGCGATCAGGCCACCGACCGTGATCGGCTCACCATCACGGCGGTCGCTGACCGCCTGAAGATCACAGGTGATCGCCCGGGCGAGCTGGTTTCGACAGTCGTGCAGAGGGTGGCTCGACACGTAGAGCCCGAGGGCCTCCTTCTCCGCCGCCAGCAGCTCGTCCTGTGGAAGCTCCTCCCCGTCGAGCGGCCGATCCATCTCAACTGAGCCGCTCGCCTCGGTCTCGATGCCGTCGAAGAGGTTGCCTTGACCGATCGCCGCGTCATTCCTGAGCCGCGCGGCCTGAGTCATCGCCTCAGGTAGTGCCTCGAGCATCGCGCGACGCGTCGCCCCCGTTGAGTCGAGAGCCCCACCCTTGGTCAAGCTCTCCAGGGCGCGCTTGTTCACGTGGCCCTGGTCGACCCGACGGCAGAAATCCCAAAGTGATTCGTACCGACCTTCGGCTTCGCGGTTCGACACGATCGCCGACACGGCCGAGTCGCCGACCCCCTTGACGGCCGTCAAGCCGAAGCGGATCTCCTTCTCACCGGTCACCGCGAAGTCCGCTCTGCTTGCGTTGACGTCAGGCGGGAGCACCTCGAGGCCCATGTCCTGGGACGCGTTGACGTAGAACGGAACGCGATCCTTCGTGTCCATCACCGAGCTCATCAACGCAGCCATGTATTCGGCGGGATAGTTCGCCTTGAGGTAGGCCGTGCGGTAGGCGAGCAGCGCGTAACAGGCGGCGTGACTCTTGTTGAACGAGTAGTCACCGGCCGCCTCGCAGAGGCTCCAGAGCTTCGCCGCGACGTCGCCCGCCGTGCCGGACGCCTTGCAGCCCTCGAGGAACTTCTCCTTGATGGAGGCCATCAGGACCTTGTTCTTTTTGCTCACCGCCTTGCGCAGATCGTCCGCCTCAGACGGCTCGAAGTCCGCGATCGCTCGCGACATTGCCATCAATTGCTCTTGATAGACGGCCACTCCGTAGGTGGGGCCGGTGATCGGCTCCAGGCGTGGATCGTCGAACTTGACGTTGCTTGGATCGCGCTTGTTCTTGGCGTAGGTGCTGATGAACGCCATCGGACCAGGGCGATAGAGCGCGACCAGGGCGATGAGGTCGTCGAACTCGGTTGGGCCGACCTCCCGGAGCGCCTCGCGCATGCCGCTCGACTCAAACTGGAAGACGCCCAGAGAGTCTCCGCGGGCGAGCATCTTGTAGCTGAGGGCGTCATCGAGCGGCAAGTTGTCGATGTCGATGGTCTCGGACCGGGTCTCCTGCACGAGTCGCACGCAACCTTCGATCACGTCGAGGTTGCGCAGGCCGAGGAAGTCCATCTTCAGCAGGCCGAGGGCTTCGACGTCGAAGTCGGGCAACTGAGTGACCACATCGCCGTCGTCATCGATCCGGACGGGCAGGTAGTTGGTGATCGGACCTGGCGCGATCACCACTCCGGCGGCGTGGACGCCCTCGTTTCGCACGAGCCCCTCGAGCGCGCGCGCCGTGTCGACGATCTTCTTGGTGACCTCGTCTGACGCGTAAGCCTCGGCAAGTTCACTGCCGGACTTCATCGCCTCATCGAGAGTGATCCCGATAGGCCGCTCGGGAACGAGCTTCGCAATGCGGTCGACCTGGCCGTACGGAATCTCGAGCACCCGTCCCGCGTCGCGCACGACCGCGCGTGCGAGCAGCTTGCCAAAGGTCCCGATCCTGGCCACGGTCTCCGAGCCGTACTTCTCGGTGACGTACTGCACCACCCGGTCACGCCCCACGACCGAGAAGTCGGTGTCGATATCGGGCATCGACTTACGCGCCGGGTTCAGGAAACGCTCGAACAGCAGGCCATGCTCCAACGGATCGAGGTCGGTGATCCGAAGCGTGTAGCTGACGAGCGAACCCGCGGCGGAACCACGACCCGGGCCTACCGCGACGCCGTTCTGGCGAGCCCAATGGATGTAGTCCCAGACGATCAGGAAGTAGCTCGAGAAGCCCATCTCCTCGATGACGTCCAACTCGAAGCGGAGTCGCTCCGCGGCCTCAGCCGGAGGAGTGGCGCCGTAGCGCATCTTCAGGCCGTCGCGGGCGAGCTTTTCCAAGTACTGGGTTGGCGTATGCCCCTCGGGAACCGGGAATCTCGGAAGCTGGAATTCGTTGAGGGGGAGCTGGAGGCCCTTACAGCGTTGGGCGATCTCAACCGAGCGGGCAATCGCCGCCCCGAAGTCCGGAAGCGCCTGGAGCATCTCCTCGGCGGACTTCAAATAGAACTCTTGAGTGTCGAATTTGAAGCGGTTGGGATTGCTCAGCACGTCGCGCGTCTGGATCTGCAGCAGCGCGTCGTGCGGCCCAGCGTCTTCTCGGCACGGATAGTGGGCGTCGCACGTGGCGACCGTCGGCAGACCCATCTCCGCGGCGATCTTGGACAGGTTCGCGTTGATGGGGCCTTGCATGTCGAGCCCGGCATGCTGGATCTCGACGTAGACGTCGTCCTTGCCGAAGATGTCGACCATCCGGTCGAGTTCGCCGCGCGCCTTCCCGAGCCCCGCCTCCTCAGTGATGTCGCCCTTGTAGGCGTCGTGCAGCGCGTTACAGGTGTTGCCCGAGAGGCAGCCGCTCAGACAGATGATGCCGTCAGCGTGCTGCTCCATCAGCTCGTAGTCGATCCGCGGTTTGCGGTGGTAGCCGTCAAGGAAACCCTGCGAGCAGAGCTTGATCAGGTTGTAGTAGCCCTGCGTCGTCTCGGCGAGCAGTGTCAGGTGGGCGCGGCTCTCGCGCGTCGGCCGCTCGTGGCGATCGGGGACCAGGTACGCCTCGAGTCCGACCACCGGGGTCAGGCCGCGCTTGTTGGCCTCCCGATAGAGCTGGACGGCCCCGCTCATCACACCGTGGTCGGTGAGGGCGGCGGCCTCTTGGCCCATCTCCTCCACACGGTCGAGCAGCCGGGGAATCTTGCACGCCCCGTCCAGGATCGAGTAGTCCGAATGGACGTGGAGATGTGCGAAGTCGAGTGCGTCTGACGCCATGTCGGAGGCCGACAATCTAGGCACCGTGACCGGACGTCACAAGGCTGCCCTGACCGGGTTCTCCCAGTATGGGGAAACCGTCGAGATCGATGCCCGCCGAAAAGGGCCGGCGCGGCCGGCGGCCACCCCAACGCCCCGACCGCGAAGGCGCAGAGGACGGCCAGCTCAAGATGTTCGTGCGACCAGTAACCGTCGTAGTACGAAAAGATCCGCTCTGAGGGCACGACCATGATCGCCGCGCTGAGCAGGAGGAAGGCGGTCGGAGCGAGGCCCGCCCGCAGAGTGGTGAGGCCCATGATCCGACGCTGGGCGAGCGTCGAGTAGGCCCGCCATCGCGGATGATCCGGATGGCGGCTCGGGGGTGCCTTAGCCGGCGGCGATGGCGGCGACACCGACCAACACCAGACCGACCGCGAGCCATTGGATACGGCCCAGGCGCTCACCCGGCACGACGAACGCCAATCCGACCGTCACGGCCGGATAGAGGGAGGACAGTACGGAAACGACGCTGAGCAGGCCTACCGTCGTCGCTGCGGCGAAAGCCAATCCCGCGCTGGCCTCGATGGCGCCGCCCGTGCCGGCCAACACTGCCACCTCACGACCGAGGACCGGGATCCCCCAGCATGGCCACAGCCACAGCCACAGCGACAATCGCGATCGTCGACGCGCCACGCGCCGTGGTGAAGGCCCAAATCGCACCGTCTTCGGCGGCGATGTCGATGAACACGAAGCCCGAGCCGAATCCAAGCGCGGCGAGCATCGCCATACCGACGCCGTTGGTGGTCGCCTCCCCTGGCGCGTATCCGGCGAGCACCGATCCGACGATGGCAACAACGATGCCGAACATGACCAAGCTGGCCGGACGCTCTCCGCGGGCAAGGCCCACCGCAACCGGGACGACCACCGCAAGAGCGCTGATCGGAGCGATGATGCTGATCGAACCGATCGCCATCGCCCGGTAGAGCGCAAAGACGCCGGCGCCACCCGCGAGTCCAGCGAGCGCAGCCCAACCTAAGGCCGCCGAGAGAGTCCGACACGCCCCGACCGAGCCCGGCCCCGAGGCCGAGCAGAAGGGCGCTCACCGCCTCGGCGGTGGACTAGTGATTTTCTCGATCGCCGAAGTAGAAGCCGAACACCGCGGCGCTGAGGGTAGCGATGGGCGCGAGCACGATGCCGGTCTCACTCGCGCTCAGCAGACCCAGCCCCGCGAGGCTCATCGAGATCACGATGGTGGTGGCGAGAAGCAGGAACAGCGAGCGGACGAGCCAAGCCTTCATCGAGGTGTGCGCGAGCGAAGGTCGCTTTTCCTCTCGGGACGACATCCACTTGCGACCCTCTTCCATCGAGGCGTCCATCAGGTTCGCCGCCGCCGCGGCGACTCGGTCGGTACCACTGCTGGTGGTCCCGTTGGTATTCGCACCGTTGCCCTTACCGTTCACATGCGGTTGGTCGGCCATCATCGGTGATCCAGCCATGATCACTCCAGGTAGGAAGGCGAAATACGACACATGTCGCTGAGGCCGTCTTCGGCACCGAGCGCCCACCCCCTGCCCGATGCTCCGAGCGGCGACCGCTGAGCTAGATTGGGTCGCGAGATGCGAGAGATCGCCATCACTGCCGTAGGCGCGGATCGACCCGGAATCGTCTCCGCCATCACAGGCGCCCTACTCGAGATGGGCGGCAACCTCGCCGACGTCCGTGCCGCGTTGCTGCGAGGCTCGTTCGCGATCGTGCTCGTCGTCTCCGTTCCCGATGACGTGAGCGAGGACTCGGTCAAAGACGTGCTCGATCCGGTCGCTGAGGAGTTCGGGCTGGGACTGTGGATCGGCGGCGCCGACGAAGCCGGGAACGGAGCCGATGGCGAGAGCTGCGTGATCTCGGTCTACGGTGCTGATCGCCCGGGCATCGTGAACGCTTTCAGCCGCCTGCTCTCTGAGCAGGCGGCCAACATCGTCGACCTTTCGTCTCGGGTGGTCGGTGATCCTCCGATCTACGTTCTCGGGATCGCCGCGACGATGCCGGCGGGCATGGATCCGGAGGCGCTGCGGCAGAAACTGTCCAAGCTTGCCGAGGCCACGGGAGTCGAGTGCTCCTTGTCGCTGGACGCCGACGAGATCATCTGACTGGACGTGGTCCGCGACGTCGTTCGTTACCCGGATCGCCGGCTGAAGACCCCTGCGGCGTCGATCGGAACCCCCGGCCCGGCCGACCTCCGCCTGGCCGAGGACCTTCGCGACACCGCTCAGAGCTATCCACGCACCGTCGGAATCGCCGCGCCTCAGATCGGGGCGATGTGGCGGATGGCCTATGTGGACTGCGGCCAGCACAAGAAGGTCGCCGACCCTCATCCGCCCTTCTGGCTGATCGACCCGGAGGTCACCAGCGCCGATGGCCAAGAGGTCGGTCGCGAAGGCTGCTTGAGCCTGCCCGAGATCACGGCCAATGTTCGGCGCGCCACCGAGATCACGGTGGACTACACCGATCTCCAAGGAGAGCGGAAGCAGATCACGACAGCCGGCTTTGAGGCACGAGTGATCCTGCATGAGATCGACCACTTGGACGGAGTACTGATCCTCGACCGGGTTTCTTCCCTGCTGCTGGACGTCTTCCCGCGCAAACGCCGTTGAGTTCAGGCCACTGGGCCGTCCACCCAGCCCCTCCGACACGTACGGTCTAGTGATGAAAGCAATAGTCACAGGCGCGACGGGCTATATCGGCGGCCGGCTGGTGCCCGAACTGCTCGCCGCCGGACATCAGGTCACATGTGTTGCACGCACGCCCGCGAAACTCGACGACCGGCATTGGCGCGATGACGTGGACGTCATCGCGGGCGACGTCAATGATTTCGAGGCCATGAGCACGGCCCTCGTCGGCGCCGACGTCGCGTACTACCTCGTTCACTCCATGGGTGGCGATCGTGACTTCGCGGCCGCCGACGCCGCGGCGGCGACCTCGTTTCGCGACGCTGCGGGCCGCGCGGGCGTAGGCCAAATCGTCTACTTGGGCGGCCTCGGTGACCCCGACGACCGGCTGTCGCGACACCTCGCCAGCCGGCACGAGGTCGGGCGCATCCTGGCCAGTGGCCCCGTGCCGACCACGGAGCTTCGCGCGGCGGTCATCATCGGCTCCGGAAGCGCGTCGTTCGAGATGTTGCGATCCTTGGTGGAGCTCTTGCCGGTGATGATCACGCCGCGATGGGTCAATAGGACTCTCTGCCAGCCCATCGGGATCCGCGACATCCTGGCCTACCTGGTGGGCGTGGCCGGCAACCCGGGCGCATATGACCGGGTCTTTGAGGTCGGGGGTCCCGATGTCGTGACGTATCGCGAACTCATGGACCGCTATGCGGATGTTGCCGGACTCCGGAGGCGCCTGATCTTTCCTGTACAGCCGCTCAGCCCGACTCTCTCGCGCCATTGGATCAACCTGGTGACGCCGCTGCCCATCGGGCTCGTAAAGCCACTCATCGGCAGCCTCATGAATGACGTGGTCGTCAAGAATGACACGATCGACGAAGTCGTCCCTCGCGAACCGCTCCGACTTGAGGAGACGATTCGGCTGGCGCTGAGACGAGTCGCCGGGCGCGACGTTCCGACCCGCTGGACCGGCGCGAGCCCCGGCAGGACGCCAGAGGAGCCGCATCTCGCAGACCCCGGGTGGTCCGGCGGCACCCTGCTGACCGACGTGCGCACGGTTCACAGCTCGGCCGACCCGGAGCGGCTCATCCAGATCACCAAGGGCCTCGGCGGCCGTCGGGGCTGGCTCGTCGGCGACTGGTTGTGGGGCGCCCGAGGCCTCGCCGACAAGCTCATCGGCGGAGTAGGCATGCGCCGCGGCCGCCGCCATGCGGACGAGCTCGGAGTAGGGGAGTCGCTGGACTTCTTCAGGGTCGAGGAGGTCGCGGCCGACCAGCTACGCCTTCGGGCCGAGATGAAGGTGCCGGGGAAGGCTTGGCTGGAATGGCACGCCGAAGGGGACGGTGCCGGGAGCGTGTTGACCCAGCGTGCCGTGTTCGTCCCTCGTGGACTGAGTGGCCGCCTGTACTGGTACGCCGTCATTCCCGCCCACGCGTTCATCTTCGGACGCCTCGCACGACGCATAGCCGAGGTCGCCGAGGGCCGCGACCCGGATTGGCCGGCCCCTGACTGACCACGGATAGGGCCGTCAAGCAGTCGGCCTTCCCGCATACGAACATATGTTCTACTATCCCTGTATGGGATCTGAAGAGCCGACAGCTCGCCCGGAGCTGCGCTGGCGCCTTACTGACCACGAGGCGGACCACCCTCGGCTCTTCGATCCCGGCAATTGGCGCCCCGGCCGCGACGAGTTGAGCAACCTCGAGTTGCTGCACGTGCACGCCAAGAAGGTGATCAACGGAGTGCACCCCCAATCGCGGATGCACTTCCGTTGGACCATCAATGCGTATCGCGGCTGCAGCCACGCCTGCGTCTACTGCTTCGCCCGACCTACTCACGAGTTCCTCGGTCTTGATATCGGTGAGGACTTCGACCGCCGCATCGTGATCAAGGTGAATGCCGTCGAGTGCGTGCGCAACGAGCTCACCGCTCGCAGCTGGGGTGGCGAACACATCGCGATGGGGACCAGCACCGATCCGTATCAACCGGTGGAGGGCAGGTACCGGCTGACCCGCGGCATCATCCGCACCCTCAGCCAGGCGCGGAACCCGTTTTCCATCCTGACCAAGTCGACGCTGATCGAGCGAGACATCGAGCTGCTCGCCGAAGCCTCGGAGCGCACCGAAGTCAGTGCCTCGCTTTCCATCGGCTGCCTCGATACCGATGTATGGCGCGCCACCGAGCCTCATACCCCGCGACCGGAGCGGCGCCTCGAGGCGGTCGCAAAGCTCAACGACGCCGGGGTGTCCTGCGGGGTGCTGATCGCCCCGGTGATTCCGGGTGTGTCAGATAGCCACGCACAGCTGCGTCACGTCGTGCGCGGCGCGGTGGAGGCCGGAGCGACGTCGATTGGCGCGGTCTTCTTGCATCTGGCCCCCGGCGTTCGCGAGCTCATGATGACCTGGCTTGCGGAGAATCGGCCTGACCTGCTGCACGAGTATCGCCGCCGGTACGACCGTGGCCGTTTCGCACCGGAGCGCGAGAGGCACCGACTCGGCGCGATGGTCGATCAGCTCGTGAAAGAAGCCGGCGGGGCAAGGATGCCGCTTCGCCGGGCGCCACCCGCCCGACCGTCGCGACAGCATCAGCTGAAGTTGGTTTAGCGGGCGACGCGACGGACCCGCGGGTTAGGGTCGGCCCGTGAGCGAGCCGGAAAAGAAGACTCTTTGGATGGGCGCGGTAACCCTCGGCGTCGCCGACCTCTCGCGGTCCATTGCCTACTACGAGGACACCATCGGCCTTACCCTCCGCCATCGCGAGGACGCGCGGGCAGAGCTCGGTACGGCACAGGGGCCGTTGCTGCGGCTCGTCGAAAAGCCGACCTCTCGTGCGGAGCCCGGAAGCCCCGGCCTGTTTCACTTCGCTCTGGTCGTGCCGACTCGCGCAGACCTCGGTCGCACCTTGGCGCACTTCGTCCGGGATCAGATCCCCCTCCACGGCGTCGCCGACCACGACGTGAGCGAGGCGCTCTACCTCGAGGATCCCGACGGTCACGGCATCGAGATCTACCGCGACCGGCCCCGGTCTGAGTGGCCGTACGAAGACGGTGAATTGAGAATGGGCACCTTGCCCCTCGACGCGGAGGGGATCCTGAAGTCGGCGACCGGCGAATCGGCGTCCCATCTACTCGCACCGGAGACGGCCATGGGCCATGTGCATTTGCGCGTGTCGACCCTGCCGCCCACCACGCGGTTCTTCGAGCAGGTCATCGGGCTGAGCCTGATGATCGGCATGCCCGGAGCGCTCTTTTTCGCGGCCGACGGATACCACCACCACATCGGCGCGAACGTTTGGCAAAGCCGCAACCGGGCCTCGAGAGATCCGGCGAGCCTGGGGCTGGAGAGCTTTGATCTCGTCGTACCGGACTCCGAGATGCGCAGCGAGATAGTCAAACGCGCCGATGCTTCAGAGTTCGCGGTTTACGAGCACGAGGGCGGCGCAGTCTTGACCGCGATGGACGGAATCGCCTGCGAGTTGATCTCCGCCTGAGGTTCTCGCCCGCATCGCGCGGGAACCGCACAATGCGGAAATCGGTTCCCCCACGACGCAGGGGCTCGGCGACACAGGCCCGAGACTTACGGTGACGTGCTCTGCGACACGCCCTTCCAATGATCACCGCCGGCGTCCTGCTCGCCGGCGCGGCAGCCGCCACGGCCGTACTCGCGTTCTCGATCGGCCCTTCGAGCGCAGAGTCGCCCGCCCCTCCTCCGGTGTTGCCTCCCGCCGCGCCCACGCCGACCACCGAGCCTGTGGGTCCTCGGCCCGCCGCTGTTCGTTGGCGTAAATCGAGATCCTCTGGTCCGCACACCTCCGGCCGACTGCGCGGAGCGGTGCAGCTGCCGAGCTCGGGTGTCCACTTCACCACCTGGGATCCCATCCTGCGGCGCAGCCCCAACCGGCATTGGCGGCGCTGGGCGCATGACCGGGCGTTGAAGACCACGCTCCGCATCATCAAGGCTCATCGCAAAGCCAATCCGGGCGCGCCACGCCTACTGATCGGTGACATAAGTCGACCGCGGGGCGGCGACTTCGGAATCGCCTTCGGCCGACCGGGGCACGCCTCGCATCAAACCGGCCTGGATGTCGACATCTACTACCCGCGCAAGGACAGGCGGGAGCTGGTGCCGACCCGCGTGCGCCAGATCGACCTCGCCCTATCGCAGGACCTTGTGAACCGCTTTGTCTCCGCCGGAGCCACCTACGTGTTCGTGGGTCCCAACACCGGCCTGAAAGGACGGCGAGGCGTCGTTGTGCCTCTCGCCCATCACGACAACCACATCCATGTGCGGTTCCCGGCTCGACCCAACGGCCACTGAGTCAGCCGCGGCGCTTCGCCCGCAGCCGGTGCGGCAGGTCGCGAACCTCGCGAAGGCGATCGCGAAGTGGTGAATCCCTCAGTCGATCCTTCGCGGCGTTAGCCCCCTTAGCCGCGAGCCCGACGGGCGTCCGCCGCGCGGCGACGCCTTGAAGCAGGCCTTCGTGCCGGTTGGAGAGGCGCTCCTTGTAGCGCTCCTCCCCGCGTCCGAAATCAATCGATCTGATCCCCATGCCCTCAGCAGCCATGGCCATTTCCATCAGCAGGATCAGACCGGGCGAGTAGCGGGAGAACTCAGAGTCGTAGGTCGGGAACCACCAATGCCAGACGCTCCCCGAGCGCAGACCCAGATGCCCGGCGATGATCCGATCATCGCCGGCGACCAGCGTCGAGAACAGACACGAGAAGTCGTCGCCCTGCTCCCGAAGCAACCGGGCGAGGAAGTCGACGATCCACGGGGCGTCGAAACGGTC
>CAMYIK010000013.1 GCA_947258365.1 uncultured Thermoleophilia bacterium
CGCCAAGTCGCCCTCGACCCGACACTCGACGAGCAGGAGCGGGCCGAGCGGCTGCTCGCCCTCGATGCCTCGCTCCCGGAGTCGACCCGGCGCGCGCGCGAGCGGGCACGGGCCCCGGCGCAGGGCACGGGCGCGCCGGGGGCCAACGCGTTCTCATACGACGGCGTGCGCCACTGTCAGCCTAGATCTCTCCGGTGGTCTCGCTCGCGGACTCACGCAGATGCCCGGAAGGCTCGCGCTCGTAGTAGCCATCACCATCTGAGCGTCCCGTGAACCACACTGCCCCGACGACCGTGATGAGTCCGGCGGCAAGGCCTGCCCAAAGCTGCCAGCTCAGTACCGGATTGACGGACGAGAACAATGTGAAAAGGACGATGACGATGATCGCCGCCGCCAGGGCGATCAAGCGCTGACGAGGTGCCGCCAAATGGACTACCCACGGCACTGCCGCGCCGATGATCAAGACCAATGCGGAGGTCACTTTTGCCTCCTCAGGCCACAGGTGCGGTCACTTGTGGTCATTTCTACCTTTCGCCCGGTGAACTGACAGCTTAGTCTCGCGCACTACGACGCTCCAACCACACCGTCCCGATGCGATTCATCGGCATCCACCTCATTCAACCCCTGGGCGAGATCGCCTCCCCCTCGCCATCCACGCTGGCGACGTTGGACGACGCCGGGCGGCTGGAAGGAATATCCGGGGCCCTTCATGACCATGAGATTCTCAATGCGCTCCCCGATCCACCAGGGGTAATCACGCTCGACGCGCCCGTTTTCGTGCCCAACGCCAAGGGTCGGCGCGGTGCCGAAGATCTTCTCGCATGGTGCGACATCAACGTCTTTCCGGCGTCTCGGGAACGCCTCGGCCGTCTCTATGGCGGCTTGCGTGGCGAGAGCCTGGCCTCACGACTCGAAGCCGAGGGGTACACCGTGCACGAGTCCTTTCCCGAAGTCATCGTCCGGCAACGGGAGTGGGAATCGCGTCGCAATGGCCTGGCCCCGCTCGATCTCGCCCGCTATCGAGAGGCGTGGATCGGTGTCAAAGCGCCGCGCTACGCCAACAAGCGCGATGAGCCAGGGACCCCTGAGGCCCGACGACGGGCCTTGGAGCTACTGAACATCCATGATCCCGACGGGCGCGACCAACCGGGAGCGATCGCGGCCCTTGCGTGCGCATATGCGGCGCTTCGGAGCGCCCGACCCGATCTTGGGGCGACTCTCAGTCTCCCTGTCGGTGGCGAGCGGGAGATCGTCCTGCCCGCGGGGCCCGAACTGCTGTCACGGGCGGCACTCCACTTGCGCCGCCTCAGCTCTCGCTGACTCGCACTTTTGCTGTGACCCACGATGCACTCTCGAGCGCATCCTGGAGGTCGCCATCGTCCACATACGGGCGGTTCTCGATCCACCGCGCCGCGACGGGGAGTTCGAACGGTGATCGGGAGAAGGGATACGGCTCGATCGTCGCGGTGTCGGACACGATCCGGCTGACCGTCAGAGGAACCCCCCGATGATCATCGGCGTGGCGCGGTACGCGCTCGATTACCGTCTCGGCACCCGGCGAAAGCGCTTTCCAGAGCAGGAACAGGCTGAGCGCGTCCCACACCTGGAGTAGCCGATAGGCGGACCATGCCCACGGCGTCAAAGTGCGCGGTGTTCCGATGCTCGCGGTGAGGCGCGCCTGGCGCTCGAGCTCCTGAGCAATGAACGCCCGCTCATGCTCGGGGCGCTCGCCCCGAGGGGGAATCGGGCCGTCGAGGCCCAGACGCCGCTCATAGAGGCCCTGGCCGTGCATGCTGACGATGAGGCCCACGCGATCGCTCGATTTGCAGGCGATATCGATCCCCGCCGTGTACAGCGCGATATGCGTGCGCCGATCCAGCTGGGGGAAGTCGACAGGACGGCCTGAGTCCGTCACCTCTGGCCGCTCCTCCCAGGAACGCCAACCTTCGTCGTGGAGGCGGGCGGCCTCGCGTATCGGCCCGAACGGCTCAGGGCGCGTGAAGCCGTCCGTGCCCCAGCCGTCAGCCATAAGAGCGCACTGGTCTTGGTGGTCGACCTGACGGACCATGAGGATCCGGTCATCTCGGACGGAAACGATCATCCGCGCGAGGGAGCCGCATTCGCCACAGCCGAACGAGTCTTGCGCGTAGAACAGCCGAAACGTCGACACGGGAGCATGACGTGAGCCTAGACAGCCCGGAGAGGGCTAGCGCACCGACCATTCGTCGACGATGGTGTTCATCTCACGATCAAGGAAGCCGTAGCCCGAGTTGATCACGACCGCGTTCGCACCGGTGTCCCACGGGCGTCGAGCTTCGATTGGCCGACAGTAATAGAGCTCATCCGCAGCTCGAGTCGTCGCGACGTAGAACAGCCGCTCCTCTTCCTCCAAGTTTCCTTCGCTCACCGCCCAACTCGAGGGGAAGCTGCCCGGCTCGACTTGGAGGATGAAGACCACGGGCCACTCCAGGCCCTTGGCCTGATGAACGCTTGATAGCGCAACCCGCCGGGCTGGTCCGGAGACGTCCTCATCCGCCTCCACTCGTTCCGCCAACTGGAGATCGGCAAGAAAGCCCCCAAGATCCTCCGCGCGCGCCGCAAGCTCGGCGAGGCGCGCAAGGTCTCCCTCGCGATCCCGCCAGTTGGGATAGCTACGTTCGAGGTGGTCGCGGTACCACTCCGAGCGGGCAACCGACAGGACGATCTCCGAGGGCTGATCCGTGCGTGTTGCTTCGAGGATCGCGGCGGCGGCTCGCTCGGCGGGCCCGCCGTCGGTTCGCGCTGTCTCGCTGATCGCCGCGAAAGGGTCGGCTCCCGTCGTCGCTTTATCCCAGAGCGACGCCACCGTCGCGGGCCCCACTCCAGCAAAGAGCCGCAGCGCCCGCCGCCACGCCAGCTCGTCACGGGGGTTGTGCCGAATCCGGCAGAAGGCGAGCACGTCTTTGACGTGCGCGCTCTCGACGAACCGTGCGCCGGAATACAGCTCGAACTCGACTCCGGCGGCGGTGAGTGCCAGCTGAAGATCTACGGAGTGATGGTGGGCGCGGTACAGCACACCGATGTCGCCGGGCTCTCGCCCCTCGTTGAGGAGGTCGGCGATCCGTTGGGTCACGAAGGTCGCCTCGTCGGCGACGGAGGCGAGGTGCGCGATCACCGGACGCACACCTGAGCTCGGACGAGACGAGCGCAGGCTCCGCTCCCATCGATTCCCGTTTGGAAGCATTTCCTGGGCCATCGCAACGATCTCGGGCGTCGACCGATAGTTCGTCTCGAGTCGAAAGGTGCTGACGTCGTCCTTTGCGGCAAGGCGCTCAACGACCTCGGGGTCCGCTCCTCGCCACGAGTAGATCGCCTGGTCCGGGTCGGCGACCGCGACGACGTTTCCGCCGACGCCCAGCAGCTCCACAAGCTCGGCTTGGATTGCGTTTACGTCGTGCATCTCGTCGACGAGCACCCAGCGGTATCGCTGGCGGAGCTTTTCGATGACCGCGGGGTCCGACGTGAGGAGGTTCCGCGCCCCGACCAGCAGATCCGCGTAGTCGCAGCCTGCGACCTGCTCTTTGACGTCGGCATAGCCCTCCGCGATCCGCGTGATCAAATCGACACGGTCGGCGAGTCGGCCGTTCTGCTCTACCACGACCTCGGGGACGGGGCGGCCGCTCTCGGCCGCAAGGCTGAAGTAGCCGGCGAGTGTCGCCGGCTTCGGCAGGGATGGGCGCACCGTCCCATCCGCAAGGAGCCGGTCGCGGACCATCGCCACGAGATCCCCCTGGTCTTCCGGGTCGAGCACCGTGAACTGCGGGGGCAGCCCAATGGCCGCACCGTGTTCGCGAAGAAGACGATGGCAGATGCTGTGGAAGGTGCCGGCCATGACCCCGGACAGATCGGCGCCACATGCGTCTTGGGCCCGCAGAACCATCTCGCGAGCGGCGCGACGGGTGAAGGTCACCAACACGATCTCCCGTGCCGGCACGCCGTGAGCCACCAGGTTGGCGAGCGTGGCGACGAGTGTGCGCGTCTTGCCCGAGCCCGCCGCGGCAAGGATCAGCGTCTTGCCCGCCGCCCCCTGCACCGCCGCAAGCTGCTGGGGATCCAGTCCTTCGGCGATCCGATCGGCGACATCGAAGTGTTCGGCCGACTGCCGCCGGGCCAGGCGGTACACGGTCCGCCCCGAGGGGTCGGACTCCAGCGGAGCACGCGGTTGCAGCATGTCTCGCTCGGCCTTGGCCCGCTCGACGTGAGGCAGCGTCTCCCCGGCGGTCTGCCAGCGCGGGTAGCCCATCAGTCGGTCACGCTAGCGAAGGGAACGGACGTTCCCCTCTCTGTCAGATGCGGTAGTCGCTTACCTGAGAGTCAATGTGCAGACCGCATTCGCGCTTGAGCCCGTTGAAGCGGGTCTCCTCGGCGCTCATGCCGTCCTCGAGTGGACGCGTCGAGTGCCAGTCGCCGATCGATACGTAGCCCTTCTCGAGCAGCGGATGGACGGGAAGGTCGTGCGCCATCATGTAGCCGGTGACATCCTCATCCGTCCAGTCGAGGATCGGATAGAGCTTCAGCGTGTCGGCTTGCCGGTCTACGAGCTCCCGCTCCGCACGCTCTCGGGAATGCGCGCGGCGGAGTCCGCTGATCCATGCCACCGCTTCGTGGTCGCGCAGCGCACGGTCCATCGGTTCGACCTTGGTGAGGACTCCGTAGTGCTCGATCGCCGCCTCATCCCCCTCCCAGAGTCGCCCGTGAAGAGCCTCGAGGCGGGCGGCGGTAAGGGTCGGCGCGTAGATCCCGATATCGATCTCGATCGCCTCACGCAGGGTCTCGAGATACTGGTACGTCTCGGGAAAATGGAAGCCGGTGTCGATGAACACGACCGGCGTCTCCGGAGCGTGCCGGGCGATCAGGTGCAGCATTACCGGCGCCTGCGCCCCAGCGCTGGTGGTGGCGATCGCTCGGCTGCCAAAGCGCCGGCCGATTTCCGCGATGCGCTCTCCCGCGTCAAGCACGCTCAGCGCGTCAGCGAGTTCGACCTCGTCCTTCGTGCCCTCAAGGTCGGTTTCTCGGGTGATGGTCGCTCCACGCACGTCGGCCAGACTCCGTTCGCTGGAGGCGTGCCTGCCGGTCCAGGTGAAATTACCAGAAAGGCGTGGGCTTTGTGGCTTTTAGGTCTCCAGAGTGCCGCTGGCCAACAGGAGGCGCAGCCGAAGTAGCCCGATGAGGGTCTTGGCGTCGTTGTTTTGGGCGATCAGCTGATCGAGCTCAGCAAGCGGCCACTCCACCACCTCGATCTCCTCCTCCGGGATCGGAGCGACATCAGACGGCGAGAGCTCAGTCGCCAAAAAGCAGTGAATGAACTCGGTCAGGATTGCCGGCGCGGTGTAGAAGCCGCCGAGATCGCGCCAGATCGCCGCCTGCCTGCCAACCTCCTCGCCGAGTTCGCGATGAGCGCACTCGAGCGGGTCCTCGCCCGGCGCGTCGAGCTTTCCGGCGGGCAACTCCAGCGTTCTCTGCTCGACGGCTTCCCGTGGCTGGCGGACCATCAGGACCGAATCGTTCTCCACCGGGACCATCACCACGGCGCCGGGGTGATCCATCACCTCGCGCCGCACTTCGGTGCCGTCGGCCCGAGCGTAGTGAGAGACCCGAAGGTCGATGACCTCCCCTGTGAAGATCCGCTCGGTGCGGACCGGCGGATCCAGCCGGTCACTCACGCCCTGCGCGCCTGCTCCACGATCGCGAGGGTCAGCTCCGCCATTCGCTCGAGACTCTGAACGGCGATGCGCTCGTTGTCGGTGTGAATATCGATCATGTCGTTACAGAGGTTGACCGCCGGAAAACCGTTGCTGAGCAGGGCGTTGACATCCGACCCACCGAATGCCGTAACGAACGCCGGGGTCGCTCCGATCGCCTCGAGCGCACGGGAGGCCAGCACGACCTGAGTGTCGCTTTCCTTGAGGAGGTAGGCGTCGAACTCCCGGTCGACGGTGACTTCGACATCGACCTCGTACTCGCTCGCAGCCCACGTCAAGGCATCGAGCATCCCGGTCACCTGCGCCGCGAGGCGTGCATCGGTGAGACTCCGCGCCTCGGCCACGACCGTGCAGCGCTCAGACACGACGTTGGTGGCCGTCCCACCCTCGATGGTGCCGACATTCGCCGTTGTCTCAGCATCGACCCTGCCGAGAGTCATGCGACCGATGGCGGCGGCGGCGGCGGCGATGGCGCTGCGACCCTCCTCGGGCACGATGCCGGCGTGCGCCGACGTGCCCACGAATGTGGCCGAGATCTTCCTCAGACTCGGTGCCCGGGTGACGATGTTGCCGATCGGCCACGGGTGGTCGTAGACGAACCCCACGTCTGCACGCAGCCGCGACGGATCGAATGCCGTCGCGCCTTTGAGTCCGATCTCCTCGCATGGCGTGAACAGCAGCTCGATTCCCGCGTGCGGTATCCCCTGTTCCTGGATCTGCCGGACCGCGTAGAGCATCGCGGCAACCGCGGACTTGTCATCACCGCCAAGAATCGCGTCATGGCGATTGGTCAGCATGCCGTCGGTGTGCTCGACCTCGATCGGGGCACGATTCGGCACCGTGTCCAGGTGAGCGGCAAACACCACCGGAATGCCCGAGTCCGCCGTGGCAGGGAAGTGGGCGAGGATGTTGTTGCACCCGGCGCCGATCCGCTCCGCGGCGTCGTCTTGGGTCACCTCGGCCCCAAGTTGCGCCAACTCGGCGAAGACCTCCTGGGCTACTGCACCCTCCTCACGAGAAGGCGACGGGATCTCGCAGAGGCGCACGAAGAGCTGCGCAACCGCGGGTAGTGGCGCGATCGCCTCCGTGGTCACAGGCGCTGCTCGGCCGCAAGCGCGACGGCGGCCTCACCGAGAGCGGCGCGCGCGACCGCACCGACGAATTCGCGAAACAGTGGCGCCGGGCGCGTGGGCCGGCTCTTGAACTCGGGGTGGAACTGGCTCGCGACGAACCACGGATGGTCCGGCAGCTCGATGACCTCGACCAGGCGCCCGTCCGGCGATGTGCCGCCGGCAACCAGACCGGCCCGCTCGAGCTCGGGCCGTAGCGCCGGGTTCACTTCGTAGCGATGCCGGTGGCGCTCGTAGATGACCGACGTGCCGTACGCATCGCACGTCATTGTGCCATCGACCAAGGAGACCGGATCCGCGCCGAGCCGCATCGTTCCGCCCATGTCCTCGACCTGGCGCTGTTCGGGAAGCAGGTCGATGACGGGGAACGGCGTCTCCTGATCAAACTCGCTGGAATTCGCCCCCTGCATCCCACAGACGTTGCGCGCGAACTCGATGACCGCGATCTGCATTCCCAGGCACACCCCCAGATACGGGACCTTCTCGGTTCGGGCATAGGACGCGGCGCGGATCTTTCCCTCGATACCTCGCCCACCGAAGCCACCGGGTACGAGGATGCCATCGGCGTGGGCAAGCCGCTCTTCCATGTCGGGTGCGTCCGCATCGATCCAGAGGATCTCCAGCTCGACACCGTGGTGCACGGCCGAGTGCTTCAGCGCCTCGACTACCGAGAGGTACGCGTCACGCAGCTGGACGTACTTGCCAACGAGGGCGATCCGGATGCGACCCGAGCAACTCTGGATCCGCGCGACGAGGTTCTGCCACTCGCGCAGATCCGGCTCCGGAGGATCGAGGCCCAGCCGCTTGCAGACCGCGTCGTCGAAACCCTCAGCCTGAAGCCCGAGAGGCACCATGTAGATGTCCGGCAGATCGACCGCGGGGATGACCGCCGACTTGGGGATACCGCCGTAGAGCGCGATCTTGTCGCTGACCTCCTTGGTGATCTCGCGGTCGGCCCTCAGCAGGATGACGTCGGGCTCGATACCGATGCGGCGAAGCTCGTTGACCGAATGCTGGGTCGTCTTACTCTTGAGTTCGCCTGCGACGTCCAGGAAGGGGACCAGCGTGACGTGTACGAACGCGACGTTCTCTCGCCCTTGGTCGTTGCGCATCTGGCGAATGGCTTCAAGGAACGGAAGCGACTCGATGTCACCGACGGTGCCACCGACCTCGACGATGATCACCTCACCGTTGGAGGCCGTAGCCGCCTGACGAATTCGTGACTTGATCTCGTCGGTGACGTGCGGGATCACCTGGACGGTGCCACCGAGGTAGTCGCCCCGGCGCTCGCGCTTGATCACCGTGTCGTACACGGCGCCGGTAGTGACGTTTGCGATCCGACTCAGATTCTGATCGATGAATCGCTCGTAGTGACCGAGGTCCAGATCCGTCTCGGCGCCGTCTTCGGTAACGAACACCTCACCATGCTGAAACGGGCTCATGGTGCCGGGATCGACGTTCAGATACGGGTCACACTTCTGGAGTGAGACGCTAATCCCGCGAGCGGCAAGGAGGGTGCCGAGGGAGGCGGCGGCGATGCCTTTGCCGAGGCCGGATACGACCCCCCCCGTAACGAAGACGTACTTCACGTCATCCGGCACGCGCAACCTCCTGTTGAAAGACTGACGCGGGCAAGGATAGACGCTTTGCCCGTCGGCTCACCCGCGACGGGCCAACAGCTCCTTGGCGTGCCGGCGAGCGCCGGCATCCTCCGGCTCCGCACCGAGCATGCGACAGAGCTCCGCGATCACCTCGTCGCCCTCGACCGGCTCGATTGACGTCGTGGCGATCCCATCCGCGTCCTCGTCCTTGATCAGTCGGTAGTGGCGCTCGGCCAAGGCCGCGACCTGAGGCAGGTGGGTGATCACGATCACCTGATGGGTCTCGGCCAAGGTCGCCAAGCGGCGAGCCACGGCGCTCGCGGTGACACCCCCGATACCCGCGTCGACCTCATCGAAGATCCATGCTCCCTCGGCGCTCTGGGCCGCGACGCCGTGAAGAGCGAGGAGCACCCGGGATAGCTCCCCACCTGACGCGCTCTCGGCGAGGCGCGCTTCGGGCAGGCCGGGGTTGGCCTGGAGCCAGATCTCGCAAACCAGCGCGGACGGGTCCGCGCGGTCCTCCTCGAGTGCGACGCGCAGCTTTGCCGCGCCCATCGCGAGATCCGAAAGCTCGTCGCCGACCCGCTCCCCCAACGTTTCAGCCGCGGCGCTTCGCCTCTCAGAAAGGTCGCCGGCCACCTCGCTCGCCTCAGCATGAATCTCGCCACGCCGCGCGAGCAACTCTTCGCGGCCCTCGATCGAGGCTTTCAGGGTCGTCAGCCGCGACGACGCGTCCTCAAGACGTGACAGAACCTCGTCCACTCCCGGCCCATAGCGACGCTCCAGGTCCGCGTACTCACCGAGACGCTGCTCGACTGCGTCGAGTCGCCCTGGCTCCGCCTCGAGTTCGTTCAAGTACGCCCGCAGCGTGATCGCCGCCTCCTGGAGCCCCGCTTGCGCCGAGCGGAGTTCGGTCGTCGGCGTTCGTAGCTCAGCGTCGATATCCGCGAGCGCTTCGAGCTCGCGCGCGGCGTTTCCGACCACCTCCAGCGCACCACCGTCGCCAACCGAAGGCGACAGGGCCTCTGCGGCGTCGGACGCGCCCGCAAAGAGGCGCTCCACATTCCGCAGTCGGTCACGCTCCGCCGTCAAGGCCTGCTTTTCTTCGACCGTGAGGCCCGCCTCGGTGATCTCGGCGACCGTTGCCTGAAGGTGCTCTCGCTCCCGCGCCAGACTGGCCTGCTGCTCCGTGCCTTTCTTCATCGCCGAGTCAACGTCGGCGATCTCGCGCCGCAGCCGGCGGAGCTTTCGCGCCAGAGCCTGGGTTTCGCTTCCGGCGAAGGCGTCCAGAATCCCGAGCTGCGCGGCGGGAGATACGAGGCGGCGATGCTCATGCTGCCCTGAGAACCTCATCGCCGCGCGGGCAATCGAGGCCACCCCCGCGGTCGCGGCCACCTGACCGTCCAGCAATGCACGTGCGCGCCCCTCGGCCGGCACCCGCCTCCCGATGACGATCTCGGTCTCGTCGTCCACCAGTTCCCGGATGTCGCGTGCGGGATCATCCGCGGGTAAGTCGTCCCAGAAATCGTCAGGCAGCGCCAAGGTGGCCTGCACCATCGCCTGGCGTGCACCTGGCCGCACGGCGTCCTTGTCCACGTCCCCACCGACCAGGAGCTCGAGGGCGTGGGCCAGAACCGTCTTGCCGGCGCCGGTCTCGCCGGTGATCGCCGTGAGCCCCGGGGCGGGCTCGAGCTCGGCCCCCGCGATGACCACCAGGTCGCGCACCTCGATGGCGCGAATCATCGAGCCGGGCAGCTCACTCTCGACCAAACTTCTGCCGGTAGCGCCGGAAGAAATTTGCCTCCGGGAAGGTCGCGAGATGCACGTCCGCGCCGGAGAGCTGAACCGTAATGGAGCGCCCGGGCGCGAGTTCCCCGATCTTGATGCCATCGACGAGCATGTCGCAGGTTCCCACCCGCGCGCTGTTGGTCACCAACAAGGTCTCATCAGGCGCAATGATCAGCGGGCGAGTATCCAGATGGTGCGCGGCAATGAATGAGACGACGAACGCGCGCACCCGCCACGACACCGTCGGGCCGCCGGCCGCGAGGTTGTACGCCGTCGAGCCGACGGGAGTCGAGCAGATGATGCCGTCGGCACGAACGGTGGCGACCTTCTCGCCGTCGACGGAGTAGGTCAGATCGGCCATGCGACTGTCGCCGCCACGAAGCAGCGCCAGGTCATTGACCGCGCTCACCTTGCCGTCGCTCCACTCCACCCTCAACGAGGGCAGGCCCATGATGATGTAGTCGCCGCCAAGCGCTCGGCGAAGACCGTGCTCGAGATCGGATTGCTCGACAGAGGCCAAGAAGCCGACGCGCCCATAGTTGACCCCCAAGACCGGGGCGCCCGAGCCGGCCGCTCGAGCCAGAGCGCGGAGGATGCTCCCATCGCCGCCCAGCACGAGGATCAGGTCGCTGCCGTCGGATCTCATGGTGAGTCCGTCGCTCTTTTGGTGCGCTGACAAGGTCGGGTGCTTCACCGCCTCGGCCGCGGGCACGACGACCTTGGCGCCGACCTCGTCGATGATCGCCAGGATTCCCGGGAGCGCTTCCGCGGTGACCTCCGGTGCCCGGTGGGTCAACAACAAGACGCGCTCTACCCGCGCCGTGGCGGCGCCGGTCACGATTGGGCCCGCGTCGCCGCTGCTCATGCCGGCTGCGCCTCCGCGTGAACCGCGGCGTCGATTGCCTCGGTGATGCCGCCATCAGACAAGCCGGGTTGATCCGTCGCAAAGACGAAGATCTCGCGATTACCCTTTGGTCCCGGTAGTCCGCTATCGGCGATTCCGTGCACGTGGCCACCGCTTCGCGCGACCGTCTGAACAACCCGCCGTACCGCATCCGCTCTCAGCCCGGCGTCGCGGACCACGCCACCGGAGTCGACGGCCTTGGGCTCCAATTCGAACTGAGGCTTGACCATGATCAATGCGCGCCAGTCCTTGCGAAGGCAGCCCGCAATAGCAGGCCAAACCACCCGCGAGCCGATGAATGAAACGTCGACGGTAACCAAATCGGGTGTCCAGGGGAGCTCTTGAGGCCTCAGACGCCGGGCATTGACGCGTTCCATGATCGTGACCCGGTCGTCGTTGCGCAGGCCCCAGTCCAACTGGCCGTACCCGACGTCCAGGGCAATCACCCGCCTCGCGCCGCGCTGCAGCAGGCAGTCCGTGAATCCACCGGTGGACGCGCCAACGTCCATTGCGTTTGCGCCATCGACATCGACGCCCAAGGCGTCGAGGGCGTTCGCGAGCTTCTGCCCCGCACGCGAGACGAACTCTCGACCAGGAAGAATCTCGATCTCGGCGTCGCTCGGCACCTGCGAGCCGGACTTGTCGGCCGGGTGACCGTTGACTCTTACACGGCCGGCCATCACGGTGGCCTGCGCCCGTGCACGAGTCGCCACGAAGCCGCGCTCGACCAGGGTCACGTCAAGTCGAGTCCGCGCCACGCCCGGGATGATAGCCCCGCGAGTCGCACTTCGACGCCACGACTCTGCGGCGACCGCGGTTACGCCCTTAGGACCGTGTCGGCGCCGTGCTGAATCCCCGCGACCGCCTTGGTCGCGACTTGGCTGGCGGTGAGGTCGGCTTCTTCGAGAAGCACGCCGCGCCCACCCTGCTCGATGAAGGAGTCCGGAAGACCGATGCAAAGCACGCGGGATCCGGTCCCAGCGAGCTCTTCGAGCACCGCGCTGCCGAAACCACCTTGGCGCATGTGGTCTTCAACGGTTACCAACAGATCGTGCTCACGCGCCAGCTCGTGCATCAGTTCGGCGTCGAGTGGCTTGCAGAAGCGCGCGTTGACGACCGTCGGATGCTCGCCGGTCACGGCCTCGATCATCGGAGCGGCATCGACGGCCAACTCGGTCCCGTACCCGTACCCGATCAACGCAACTCCCGAGCCCTGATCGAGGATCTCTCCCCGACCGATCTCAATCTCCTTCGGAGTCGCGGAAACCGGAGCACCACGGCCAGCCCCGCGCGGATAGCGAAGCGCCACCGGCGCATCCAAGCGGAGGGCCGTGTGGAGCATGTCGACGAGCTCGCCCTCGTCTTTGGGTGCCATCAAGGTGAATCCCGGGATGGGACGCAGATACGCGAGATCGAACACGCCGTGATGGGTCGCACCGTCGGCACCCACGAGTCCGCCGCGGTCGATGGCAAAGACCACCGGCAGCTGCTGGATCGCGATGTCGTGGATGATCGGGTCGAAGGCTCGCTGCAGGAAGGTCGAGTAGATCGCGCAGACCGGGCGTTTGCCCGCAATCGCCAGACCACCCGCGAACACCACTGCGTGCTGCTCCGCGATTCCGACGTCGAACGTGCGCTCCGGGTAGCGGTCCATCATCTTGTCGAGGCCGGTGCCGTTGAGCATGGCGGCGGTGATCGCGACGACGCGGGGGTCGTTCTCGGCCTCCCGCACCAGCGCTCGACCGAAGACCGAGGTATAGCTCGGTGGACCGCCAGGCGATGACTCGGCCTTGCCCGACTCCGGCTCGAACGGCGTCGCGCCGTGCATTGCCTCGGTGTCGGCCTCGGCGGGGCCGTAGCCCTTGCCCTTCACCGTCTTGGCGTGAATCAGAACAGGTCGACCCATCCGCACCGCCAAGCGCACCGCAGCCCGCATCGCGCCGATGTCGTGGCCGTCGACGGGGCCGATGTATGCGAAGCCCAAAGCCTCGAAGAGGTGGCCCGGGCTGAAGAACGCCTTGGTGGCGTCTTTCATCGCGCCGCCAAGGTCGCCAACCCCGGGAATGCGCGCCAGCCCTCGCTCGAGTTCCCCACGAACCTTGCTGAGCGTCTTGTCGTAGCGAACCTTCTGGAACATCGACGAGAGCGCGCCGACGTTCTCGCCGATGCTCATGCCGTTGTCGTTGAGCACCACGGTGATCGGCGAGCCAAGGGCACCGGCCTGGTTGAGGCCTTCGTACGCCATGCCCCCGGTCAAGGCGCCATCGCCGATTACGCACGCCACATGCCCCGCGTCATCACTGAGGCGGTGTGCCTCAGCGAGACCCGCCGCGTAGGAAATCGACGTGCTCGCGTGGCCCGCGCCAATGATGTCGTGCTCGCTTTCGGCTCGGCGCAGGAAACCAGACAGTCCGCGGTGCTGACGAAGGGTCCCGAACTGACCGAGACGGCCCGTCAGAAGCTTGTGGCCGTACGCCTGGTGGCCGACATCCCAAATCAGCTTGTCCCGCGGAGACTCCAGCTCAGCATGGAGTGCGATCGTCAGCTCGATCGTGCCGAGACTCGCGCCAAGATGGCCGCCGGTCTTGGAGACGGTGTCGATGATGGCCCGCCGCATATCGGCGGCCAGCTGCTCGAGCTGCTCGTCGTCCAAAGCATGGACGTCGGCCGGGTCGGTGATCCGCGAAAGGAGCGGATAGGCGGGATCGGTGGGGGTCACCACTTCGATTCTATTGCGGTACTCCACCGAGCCGAGTGGGCCGGGTGTCCCATTCAGGACTCTGACCGCTCGCGCATGGCCGCGGGGACAAGCTCACCGATCCGTGCCGACAAGGCGGCGATCTTGGTGACCAGGTCCGCGGCCTCCGCATCGACGACCGCCCCCTGCTCGAGATCGTGAACGGCAGCCTCGAGCTCATCAACCGCTGCTTCCAGCTGCGTTCGTGCCTCCGACATCAGGCGCGAGCCACGTCTTCATCGACCAGGCGGGCAAGGATCCCATTGACCAGACTCGCCGCCTCGGGTTGGCAATAACGCTTGGCAAGGCGTACGGCCTCGTCGATGGCCACGGCGTTCGGAATGTCGGGTGAGTGGCGCAACTCCAGAGATGCCACGCGCAGGATGTTTCGCTCCAACGGCGCCAGGCGATCAACGGTCCAATCGATGGCGGCGTCGTTGATGAGACCGTCCAGCTCCTCCAAGTGCTCATCCACCGCATGCAGCAGGTCGCGAGTGAACCTGTTGACGCTCGCGCCAGTGCGCTCGACGTTCTCTACGAGCTCGGAAATGCCCAGCTCGGTGACGTCACGCTGATACAGGAGAATCACCGCCTGGCGGCGGGCGCTACGGCGACTTCGACCGCTGAGGGCGGCGTCTTCTGAAACGGAATCGGCGATCATGGCCCTCAGCCGAGTGTGGACAGGTCGGCCTTGGCATCCTCGAGGTAGGCGGTGGTGTAGCGGCCCTCGCGAAAACGTGTCTCGCGCATGATCTCGCTAAACAAGGGGATCGTCGTCGCTACGCCCTCAACCATTGACTCCTCCAGAGCGCGGGCCATGCGGTTGACCGCCTTGTCGCGGTCGGGAGCCCACACGCACAGCTTCGCGATGAGGGAATCGTAGTACGGCGGGACGGTCGCGCCAGGCACGCAATAGGTATCGACACGAATTCCCGGCCCCTGGGCCATCACGAAGCCTTCGAGTCTGCCGGCCGCCGGTCGGAACCCGAAGGCGGGATCCTCCGCGTTGACGCGGCACTCGATGGCCGCGCCACGTACCTCGGCGCGCCCGGTCGTGCTCAGCAGCTTCCCGTCAGCGATGCGCAGTTGCTCCTCCACCAGATCAAGCCCCGTCACGAGTTCGGTGACCGGGTGCTCGACCTGGAGCCGGGCGTTCAGTTCCAGAAAAAAGAAATTCCCGACGTCGTCCACGAGGAACTCCAGCGTTCCCGCGCTGCGATAGCCCCACGCGATACACGCGGCGGCACACGCGGCGTGCATCGACTCTCGGGTCTCGTCAGGCAGGTTCGGCGCGGGAGCCTCTTCGATCAGTTTCTGGTGCCGGCGTTGAATCGAGCACTCGCGATCGCCCGCGATGAGCACTCCGCCGAGCCCGTCAGCCATGACTTGAACCTCGATGTGCCGGGCGCCCTCCAGCAGGCGCTCGACGTAAATCCCACCGTCGCCGAACGAGGCGATGGCCTCCTGCTGCGCAACGCCGAAAGCGTCCGCCAGCTCATCGGAGTGATCGACCCGCCGCATTCCTCGACCGCCACCGCCGGCAGCCGCCTTGAGGAGGACGGGAAAGCCTGCTCGCTCCGCCGCCTCGATTGCGGCCTCGACGTCCTCTACCGGGCCGTCAGAGCCCTCGAGTACGGGCAGTCCGGCCTCCTTTGCGGCGCGCTTGGCCTCGACCTTGTCACCCATCCGGCGCATGACGTCCGGGGGTGGCCCCACGAAATAGATGTCGTTGGCGGCGCATTCCTCCGCGAAGACGGGGTTCTCTGACAGAAAGCCGTAGCCCGGATGCACGGCAGTACACCCGGTGATCTCCGCGGCACCGATCACGTTGGTCATCTTCAGGTACGACTCGCCGGGCGACGGGGGTCCGATACAGACCGCCTCGTCGGCCAGGCGCACCGCCAACGTGCTCGCGTCGGCAGTGGAGTAGATCGCAACGGTGGGGATGCCCATCTCCCGTGCCGTGCGAATCACTCGCACCGCAATCTCGCCGCGATTGGCGACGAGCAGCTTCACGGTTCGATCAGGAACAGGAGCTGGCCAAACTCCACGGCCTGCTCGTTGTCGACGACGATCTCTCGGATGACTCCGTCGGTCTCGGCCACGATCTCATTGAAGAGCTTCATCGCCTCGACCAAACACAGCAGGTCACCCGCGGATACCCGCGTGCCCTCGCTCACGAATGGATCGGCGTCCGGCGAAGACGACCGATAGAAGGTGCCGACGATGGGACTTTCCACGCGTACGAGATTGTCGTCCGGCTCTTCTCCCACGGACGCGGGACCGGACTCGGTCGGAGCGGGAGCCGCACCTCGGCGCACGGTCACACGCGCTCCGGCGATCTCCACGGTCACCTCGGAGTTGCCGGAGCCCTCGACCACGTCCACCATGGTCTCGATCAGGTCCCGATCGACCCCTACGCCCGGCGGTGAGGCGATGGTTTCCCCACCCAAGGACTGGCGGCGGCGAATCAGGCCCTCCGCGTCCTCGCCGAACTGCGAAAGCAGCAGTAGGTCCTCTTCGCTGGACCCCTCAGGACCGTCGATCGCCAGCGCGGCGAGGGTACGCGGTTGGGGCGGTGCCTCGATGCCGCTGTCATTCGCGGCGGCGAGCACAGCGGGATCGATGGCCCCCCTGAGCGGGCCCATATGACCGAGCACAGCATGAGCGAGAGTCGGCTCGATTTCGGTCCAACGCTCACCACGGATGACGTGCTGGGCAGCCTGAGCCACGATCGCCTCGGCCATCGGGTGGGATAAGACCAGCCCGCCGGCCTCTCGGCAGATCTCCGCCGACTCATCTACCGCTTCGACGACCTTGTTGCCGAGGCCGTAGCGGCTGAGGCGCCATACGAGGGCCGCCTCGAGATCCGGCGGAAGCCCGACCCCGGCTCCGTAGACGGCTGCGGCGGCCTGGCGAAGGCGATCTGACGGAATCATCGGGGTGACTTCCCGCGCCGCGCGGTCGACGTCCGCGCGGTCCACATCGAGATGACGCTCGCTGGAGGCGAGGCCGGCCCGCAGGCTCTCCGTCGACGGGCGGGCGGCGACCAACGCCACGGGGCCGGCCGATGCCTGTACCGAGGCGGCACCGGCTTCGGCGGCCGCGACGGCAAGCAGCGGCGCCAGTCCGCCTGCCGCCTGCACCTGAACCTCAACGGGCAGCGCGGTGACGGCCGCGACCAGGGTCACCAGCGTCGCGAGCGCGGTCGGACCAAGGTGCCCGGCTTTGTCGGCGATACAGATGCCTTCGGCACCCGGCAAGCCCGCGAGCGCCACGGCTTCGTCGATCCACAGCTGGTTACCCGGCTCGGGGGTCGGTCCGACCAGCAGCGTCGGTACGAAACGCACCCCATGCTCGCGCGCCGCCTCCGCCGTCAACTCGAGGTCGGTGGCGTGGTTCACCGCCGCGACACCACGGATCCTGCTGACACCGCTATCGGCGGCGCCGAAGATGAATCGGCGCACGACGTCATCGGCGAGAGGCTCTGGGCCCCAAGCGCTGCGACCGATCGTGACGATGCCTACCGGCACCCCCTCGACTTCGCGAATAATCGATCGAAGGCGGTCCCATGGGCTCTCTGAGCGAATCTGGAGCGCTGCCGTCGCGGCGCCGGAGTCCATCGCCTCCATGATCGCCGGGCCGCACGGTGCGATCGCCGCCGCGGCGGCGACAAGATCCTCCGTTGCGACCGCCGAGCCCCAGGGTGGCGACGCCAGATCACGGAGCGTCGCGTCGATGTAGTCAACCGATGCACTCATGCTCGCGTCACGTACTCCCGCGTGCGGGTGTCGATACGAATCCGATCCCCCTCGTTGACGAACAGCGGCACATTGACGCTGGCCCCGGTTTCGACCTCAGCCGGTTTATTGACGTTCGAGACCGTGTCGCCCTTTGCGCCCGGGTCGGTTCTGGTGATGCTGAGCTCGACGAAGTTCGGCAGCTCGACACGGAACGGACTGTCACGCACGAAGAGCACGTTGACGGCGATGTTGGGCGCCAGCAGATCGAGGTTCTCGACCTCGGACGCGGGCACGGTGATCTGCTCGTAGGTGCTGGTGTCCATCAAGACCAGACCGTCACCGTCGGGATAGAGGAACTCCATGTCCTTGCTCTCTGTGAGCACCCGCTCGAGCTTCTCACCGGCGCGAAAAGTCTTGTCGACCACCGCTCCACCGGAGAGCTTCTTCAGCTTGGTACGGACGAACGCACCACCCTTGCCCGGCTTGACGTGCTGGAAGGAAACAACGGAGACCAGGTCGCCGTCGATGTCCAACACGAAGCCGTTCTTCAGATCACTTGTCGAGATTGCCACCTGAGATGTCCTTGCTTGCTCTTGCTGTCGTTACGCCGGAGGGTCGGCGATAGGAAAGTTGCTGATCACCTCGGGCGCGTCGTCGGTCACGAGGATCAGATCCTCAATGCGAACCCCACCGATGCCCTCGAGGTAAATGCCTGGCTCGATGGTTATCGCCATACCCGCCTGAATCGTCTCCTTGCCCTCGGACCGCACACCTGGCCGCTCATGGATATCCAGGCCGACACCGTGCCCGAGCCCATGCCCGAAGGCATCGCCCATCCCCCCTTGCTCAATCTCATCCCGCGCAATCGCATCGAGCGCCGAAGCCTCGATACCGGGGCGCGCTTTGTCGAGCGCAACCCGCTGAGCGCGGTGGCAGAGCCTATAGGCCTCAACGAGTTCCGGGGGCGGTTCTCCGAGCACGAATGTCCTCGTCATGTCGGAGCAATAGCCACCCCAGATCGCGCCCATGTCGACGACCAGCAACGTGTCGTCGGGAATTCGGGCGTCACCGGGTACCGCGTGAGGCCGAGCGCCGCGGGGCCCCGAGGCCACGATCGCCTCGAAACTCGGCCCCTCCGCGCCGCCTTCCCGCAAGGCGCGCTCAATCTGCCAGGCCACTTCCTGCTCAACCCGACCGACGAACCCCCCTTGCGCCACCACATCCAACGCCTCGTCGGTGATCGCCGCTGATTTGCGCAGGGCATCGAGTTCAGCGTCGTCCTTGAGGATCCGAAGATCCTCAACCACGCCCGTCGTTGACTCGATGGTGAACCGGCTCAGCGCGGTGGCGACTCGCTCATACCGGCTCAGGGTCAGGTTGTCCGCCTCCACCCCAATTCGCGCGCCGTCGGCGATCCGGTCGGTCGCCGCGGCCAGATCGCCGAGCAAATCCCGGCGACCGATCACCACGTCGACGCCACGCGCCTGCTCACGCGCGCTGACGGCATACCGCGAGTCGGTGATGAGGACCGAGACCGGCCCGGAAATCAGCGCTACCGCGTTGCTGCCGACATAGCCGGTCAGGTAACGGATGTTCGTGAGGTCACTGACGAGTAGACCCTCGAGCTCATCGGCCTCCAGCCGCCCCAACAGCCGACGCTGGCGCCCCTCCTCGGCGCTCATTGCAGCAGCCCGGGTATGGCGTCCAGCGCCTCCCGGTAGCCCTCTGGCCCCTTGCCCCAGATCGCCTTGGCGGCAATCTCTCGCACGACGGAGATCTTTCGATGCGGCTCGCGAGCCTCGACGTCAGACAGGTGCACCTCGACGAACGGCGCGCCCAAGATCTCAAGCGCGTCGCGAATGGACCACTGGTAGTGGGTCCACGCGCCAGGGTTGACGATCGCGGCGTCCACCAGGCCCGAAAGACCGTGCAGATGCGAAAGGAAGGCACCTTCGTCGTTGGTTTGAAAGCACCCGACCCGGATACCTCGCTCGGCAGCCCAGCCTCGAATCTGTTGCTCGAGATCGGGGAGCGTGATGGTGCCGTAGTGGGCGGCCGGTCGCCGGCCCAGGGTGTTGATGTTGGGGCCGTGCAAGACGGCGACCCGAATGTCGCCTGCGGTCATTGGCGTAGCTCCTCGATTGCGGCGATGACCAGGTCTTCCGCCGGATCGGCGTTGATCGACGGGGCACCCACGTCGTCCAGGACGACCATGTTGAGCGCCCGCCCGTCAGACTTCTTATCGCGTCGCGTCGCGTCCAGGATCTCCTCGGTGCTCACGGCCGCATCAAGCTGCACCGGCAAGTCGTGTCGCGCGATGACCGCGCGGGTTCGATCCCTCCAGCTCTCGGGAAGCCCGGTGAGTTCGCTGGAGATGCGCAGCGCCGCCAGCATCCCCAGACTGATCGCCTCACCGTGCTGGTACCGCGCGTAGCCGGCGGCCGCTTCGATCCCATGACCGATGGTGTGCCCGAAGTTGAGCGTGGCACGCATACCGAGATCGCGCTCATCCGCCGCGACCACGCCGAGTTTGTGCGCGACACACCGCTGTATGAGATCGACGAGCGGCTCCTGCGGACCAGGCAGCGTCGGCCAGCCGTCCACCAGATCGAAGAGTTCGCGGCCGTCGAGCAACCCGTACTTGATCACCTCGGCGAACCCACATGAGAGCTCGCGCGGCGGAAGCGAATCGAGCGTGGTCGTGTCCATTACGACCATCGCCGGCTGCCAGATCGCACCGACGTAGTTCTTGCCCTCCGGCAGATCGACTCCGGTCTTACCCCCTACAGCCGAGTCGACCATGGCCAGAAGCGTCGTCGGAACATGAATCAGGCCGATGCCGCGCTGGTAAGCGGCGGCCACGAAGCCGGCCAAATCCCCCAACACCCCGCCTCCGACGGCGACCACGGTATCCCGGCGCCGGATTCCCGCCGCGGCCGCGTCGCGACAAAGCCGCTCCACGCTGGCGAGGCTCTTGCTTGACTCACCCGGTGGCACGGGTGCCGACACCACCTGCTTACCAGCCCTCTCTATCGCAGCCCGAACCGTCTCGGCGATGTGCGCCACGTTCTCGTCGTAGACGAGCAACGCCGCGCTACCGGAAGCCTCCGCGGGCCACTCAGCCGCGAGGTCTCCGATCGCCCCGGCTCCGAGGTGAATGGGATATGTCGACGTGCCGATCTGCGCACCGATGACCCGCCGTCCGCTACTCACACAGCCGCCTTGGCCCAATCGGTTACCGCCGCAAGGACCTGCTTGAAGGAGCGGTCCGCGTCGATCTCGACATCGGCGGCCTCGCGGTAGATCGACTCCCGCGCCGCCGCCCGCCGCACGAAACGACCGCGGTCGAGCGCGAGCGGCCGGTCCGAGCCGTCCACCCGCCGCCACGCGACCTCCGGTGAGACGTTCAACCAGATCACCGTCGCCTCCCGAGCGAGCAGACTCCGCGTCTTCGCGCTGCCAAGCGCCCCGCCACCAAGGGCGAGCACTCCCGGAGCGCCCTCCTGAATGATGCGTCGAATCACGTCGGTCTCGGCCCGGCGAAACCACACCTCACCGCGCTTGGAGAAGATCTCGGGCACGGTGAGCTCCGCGTGATCCTCGATCGCGCGATCCGCGTCAATGAACTCGCGGCCGAGTTCTCGCGCGAGCCGACGGCCGATGCTGCTCTTGCCCGAACCCATGTAGCCGGCCATCACCAGCCAGCGCTCGGGGTCAGTCGAGCTGGTCACGGTAGCGGTCGATTGCCGCGTCGAGCTGGGCGATGGAATCGCCACCAAACTTCTCGATCAGCGCCTGGGCCAATACGAAGGCGACCGCGGCCTCGCCGATGACCGCGGCGGCGGGGACGGCGCAAATATCTGAACGCTCCTTGAACGCCGCGCGCTCCTCTTTCGTCGCAACATCGACGGACGCGAGTGGCCGCGAAAGGGTCGAAATCGGCTTCATGACGGCTTTGACCACGAGCGGTGCTCCGTGGGTCATACCGCCTTCGAGACCGCCCGACCGGTTCGTGCGGCGGTGATAACCCTGCTCGTCATCGTAGAAGATCTCGTCGTGAGCCTCGCTGCCGCGAATCCGTCCAAGCTCGAAACCCGCACCGATCTCGACGCCCTTGATGGCCTGGATGCCGAGCATCGCCTGGCCCAGCAGCCCATCGAGGCGGCGGTCTCCACTGACGTGACTTCCCAATCCCGGCAGCGGACCGAAGACGATCACCTCGAAGACGCCACCGACGGTGTCGTGGTCCTGCCCGGCCGCCTTGATCGCGGCAACCATCTTTTTTGCCATCTCGGGGTCGAGGCAGCGCACCGGGCTCTCATCGACACCCTCGAAGTCCTCGAGAGACGGCTCCGCGCCATCGACGACCGCCGACGGGCCGATGCGAACGACGTGACTCCGGATCTCCATGCCGTAGCGCCGTAGCAACGCTTTGGCCACACCGCCCGCGGCGACGCGCGCGGCCGTCTCCCGGGCGCTTGCACGCTCCAGGATGTTCCGGCGGTCCGTGGTCTCGTACTTCTGCATCCCCGCAAGGTCCGCGTGGCCCGGACGCGGAAGCGTGATCGGGTCGACGTCCGCGGGATCCCAGACCGCCATCCGGTCCTCTGACCAGTTCGGGAAATCCAGGTTCGGGATTTCCATGGTGAGGGGGCTGCCAAGCGTCCGGCCGTGGCGCAGGCCGCTTTTGACCGTCACCCGATCGGTCTCGATCTTCATCCGGCCACCTCGGCCGTATCCGAGTTGGCGCCGGGCGAGATCGTCGTCCACGTCCTCCCGGCGAAGCTCGAGACCTGCAGGCAAGCCCTCGACCACCGCAATCAACGCGGGGCCGTGTGACTCCCCGGCTGTGCGGTACGTCAATGCCATCCGACCGGGCAGTTTAACGACTGCACGAATGTCTCCATGCGTGGAGCGAAATTCCCCCGGTGGAGTCTCTAGCCCGGGGTGCCAAAGGCCGACAACGCGAACAGAACGATGACGGACTCTCCCCCCTACGATCCTCGACGCGCCCAGACGACGCGCCCGCCGAGGCGAACCGCGTCGGTCTTCGCTCGCTCCATGGTGGTGGTCGCGGCGGCGCTGCTCCCGCTATCTGTCGCATGGGCCCTGAGCAGCAACGACTCCGCAGCGGAGGCCGGTGCGGCGCCCTCGCCCGGCGTTACCGCACCCGATCCCGGTCTCATGTCAGCCCTGGACGAAGGGACTCAGGAGCCGGTCGCCGCCAAACGGACGCCGCGGACCAAGGATCGCCTGGCCGCTCTGAGGCATCCGTTGGAGGGCGCCACTCGTGCTGAGCTGATTCGCACTATCGGGCGCCCGACCCGTCGGACGACCGAAGGCGGCCCCACATTGGAGCTACTGGAGTACAACATCGCCGATGACGAATACCAGGTTGTCATTCTCGACAAGCGCGTCATCGAGGTGATTCGCTTCCGCTAGGCGGCCCGCTCCAAGCCAAGCCCATGACGGCCCGGGTTTTCCGCCTCCTGGCGATTCACCACCTAAGCTGTTGAGCGTGTCTGCGACTGAATACACCGTCGTCACCGATGGCGCATGCTCTGCCAACGGCACCGATGAGGCTCGCGGCGGCTGGGCCGCAATCGTCATCACGCCCACAGGTGAGGAAACCGTGTTCACCGGCGGCGCGGCGATGACGACCAACAACCGCATGGAGCTGATCGCGGCGATCGAGGGCATCGCCACCACGCCGGAGGGCGCGTCAGTCGAGCTGATCACCGACTCGTCCTATGTCGCCAAGGCGATCAGCGAAGGATGGCTGGAGTCGTGGCAAAAGCGGAGCTGGAAGACCGCTGGGCGTAAGCCCGTCAAGAACCGAGACCTCTGGGAGCGCATGATCGTCGAGCTCGATCGGCGCCGCGTTCGCCCGACGCAGGTGAAGGGGCACGCCGGCCATCCGGCCAACGAGCGAGCCGACCGACTTGCTCAAGACGCCGCGACAGAGGACTGGCCGCCTGAGGACATGCCGCCCGAGGTCGGGCAGCTTGGGCTCGACTTCGACTGAGCCGGCCCCACGGACCCTCGTCATCGGGCCAGGCGCGATCGGCGCCTTCGTCGCCGCCCGCCTGACTCAAGCCGATTGGCCGGTGACCGTGATGGCTCGCGGCGAGACGCTACGCGCTCTTCGCGATGGGCCACTAACGCTGGAAGACGACGGCCGACGCGACGAGGTGCGCCTCAGCACGGTCGCGCACCCTTCGGAGGCCGGCGAGCTTGATCTCGTCCTGATCTGCGCAAAGAGCTACGACACGCCGGCCATCGCCGCTCGGCTTGCTGAGGTCGCGCGGCCAGGGCTCACGGTTCTTTCCCTACAAAACGGGGTCCACAACGTCGGGGAGCTCCGCCGTGCACTCCCCCACGCCGACGTTGGCGGCGTGGCCGTCTACCTCGGATGCGAGCGTCTCGGCGCGAACCACGTCGTTCGTCGGCCGAGCCGCAACCCGAAGACGGGCGTCTTGAGGGATCGCTTGGTGGGCGGCCCAATCGGACCGCCGGGCGAGCGGCTCGCTCGGGTAGGCGCCACGCTCGGAGTCCACACCGAGGTCCATCCAAACCCCGACGTGCCGCTCTGGACGAAGCTGATCGCGAACGTCGCGATGAACACCGTGACCGCCCTGGGCCGAGCACGTGTCGGGCAGGTCACATCAGACCCTGCCGCGGTAGACCTCATGATCGCCCTCGGGGACGAAGTCGTCGCTGTGGCCCAGGCGCTGGGCCTCGACATCCCGGACAGCGCTGCGCGCGACTATGTGGATGACGCACGGCAGCGACTCCCGAAAACCGGCGGTTCATCCACGCTGTTCGACCTGGAGGCCGGGCGACGACTTGAACGCGAGGCACTGGTTGGTGCTGTGGTGCACGAGGCCGCGTGCGTCGGGATCGCGGTCCCGTACAGCACAACCTGCGATGCCCTCTTGCGTCTGGTCGACCCGACCCGACCAGCGGCCCAGATACCGGCAGAGAACTAACCTACGCATATGAACGACAGCATCCGCCTCGGGCGTATCGCCGGCATCCGCATCGGCCTCAACTGGAGCGTCCTGGCGCTCGCCGGCCTATTGATCTGGAGCCTTGGTTCGGTTTTCTTCCCGGACCGTCTGCCCGAGTCGGGGGCGGCACTCCATTGGAGCCTGGCCGTCATCGCGACGGTCATCGCCCTGGTCTCGATTCTCCTGCATGAGATCGGGCACGCCCTCCAGGCCCGGCGCGACGGCATGCGTATCGACGGCATTACCTTGTGGATGTTCGGAGGGGTCGCCCGCTTTCGAGGTCAATTCCCGAGTGCCGGCGCGGAGTTCCGGATCGCGATCGCCGGGCCACTGGTCTCGCTCGCGCTCGCGTTCGTCTTCCTCGGAGCACTTGCCCTGCCCGGGCCGGACGCCGCCGGCGAGCTGGCGTTTTGGCTTGCCTACATCAACGGCGCGCTCTTCTTGTTCAACCTATTGCCCGCCCTACCCCTCGATGGTGGCCGGATCCTGCGCTCGATCCTCTGGCAGGTAACCGGCGACTACGCCCGCGGCACGCGGATCGCCGCGAAGATCGCGCAGGGTCTGGCCTGGGTGCTGATCGCGTTCGGCGGAATCATGTTCATCCAGTTCGGGGCCTTGAGCGGCATCTGGCTCGTCCTCATCGCGTGGTTCCTGTTCCAGGCAGCCCGCGCGGAGACGCGTGCTCTCGTCAGCCACAAGGTACTCGGAGATCTCCGAGTACGAGATGTCATGACGCGCTCGGAAATCGTACTCGACATCACCACACCGGCGACGGAGTTCGTCGAC
>CAMYIK010000014.1 GCA_947258365.1 uncultured Thermoleophilia bacterium
GTCCTCACAGGCGTTCGACATCCCACGTGCTCCAAGAGCCGCGCTGCCGGACTTTAACGTGTGCGCCTCACGGCGGACCGACTCGACGTCGTGCTGAGCGGCGCGCTCGATGATCGTGGCCCGGCGTTCCCGCGCCTCCTCAAGAAACGTGCTGATGATCATCTCGAGCGCCTCGTCGCCAAGCTCCTTCCTCAGATCGTTCAGGGTGCGCGCCTCGACAACGTCACGCCGTGGCTTGGCAAGGTTCGCGTCAGCCGAGTCGCCTGGGGAGGCCTCGTGCCTCGGACGATCCGCCCCGAGCCGCGTCCAGCGCGCCAGGGTCGATTCGAGCTGACGCCGCCGTAGCGGCTTTGCGAGGAAGTCATCCATGCCGACCTCCAAGCATCGGTCGCGCTCCTGCGCGAGAGCACTCGCGGTCATGGCGATGATCGGAGTCGAGGATTTCGGCCCCGGGAGTGCACGGATACGCTCAGTGGCCTCGAGGCCGTCCATCTCGGGCATCTGGCAGTCCATCAAGATCGCGTCCAGCGGCCTTTCGGCTTCGATGAGCTCCAGGGCCTCGCGTCCGTTGGCTGCGGCAACGACCTCGTAACCGAGGCCAGCCACGAGGCGACTGATTACCTCACGGTTGATCGAGGAGTCCTCCACGACCCCGATGCGCATTCCGTTGTGCTCGGCGGCCGCAGTGCCCGGGCCCGCTTGTCTCTCCGGAGCGGCGCCCTCTGGCGCGTCCTCGACCGGCACGACGAAAGTGAACGCGGTCCCCACGCCCGGCGCGCTTTCCACGCTGATGGACCCACCCATCATCTTCGCGAGACGACTGCAAATCGCAAGCCCGAGGCCCGTGCCGCCGGACTGCCGCCGACGGCTCTCCTCCCCCTGGGTGAAAGGCTCAAACAACGTCTCGAGATCCCCGTCGACTATGCCGACTCCCGTGTCGACGACGGTCGCCTCGAGCTCTTGCCGCGCCTCGTCGCCATCGACCGGGCGTACGACTCCGGTAACCGTGATGCGCCCTGCGTCGGTGAACTTGACCGCGTTCGAGACCAGGTTTTGTACCACCTGGCGTACGCGCACGACGTCACCGAAAACCGGCTGCCCGAGGAAACGGTCGTCGAGATCTGCGATGAGCTCCACGCCGTTCGCCTCCGCCTTCGGCGCGAACAGCGACAGCGCTTGCCGTAGCTCGTCGCGTGGCACGAACACACTGGGGTTGATCTCCATCATGCCGGCCTCGATCTTCGAGAGATCAAGCACATCACCGACCATTTGGAGCATGTGCTCGGCAGACTCGTCCATCAGGCGTACGATCCCTCGCTGCTCCTCGGTGAGATCGTCGGCTCTCATGAGGTCGATGAGGCCCATGAGCCCGGTCAGCGGAGTGCGGATCTCATGGCTCATCATCGCCAGAAAACGCGACTTGGTGACCGAGGCTTCCACTGCGGCATCGCGCATCGCCTCGAGCTCGATAGCTGCCCGTACGCGGTCAGTGACGTCGCGGTAGATCCAAAGCCGCCCGAGCACCTCCCCGTTCGACTCGGCCACGACGAAGTCGCGCTCGAACACGCGACCGTCGCGCATCCGCACTTCCTCCCCGCGCACCGTGTCGCCGGCCCGCAGGATGTCGACGATGCGCTCAAGGAACCCGTCTGAATCCTCGAACAGCTGGGCAACCTCGAGCGCCGCGGCTGCGCAGTCGAGCCCGACGAGCTCCTCTGGTGGGCCCGGCATTCCGAACGTCTGACAAAGCTCGCGGTTGCCCAGCGCGACGCGGCGCTCGAGGTCCTCTACGAGGATGCCGCTTCCGAGGTTGGCGATCAGCGCCTCGAGTCGAGCGGAGGTCGCCCTGAGCTGATCTTCGCGTTCGCGGCGGGCGGTGATATCTCGCACCCAGGCGGTGAAGACCGGCTCGGGCTCGTGGTCGGACCTCGTTACGGTGAGCTCCACCGGAAAAAGCTCGCCACTACGGCGCTGAGCCATGATCTCGATGCGCTGATCCATGACGGTGGTGGCGCCCGTGGCGAGATGCCGCTCAAAGCCGCGGCGGTGCGCCTCGCGCAGCTCGGCCGGCACGATGAGGTCGACCATCTCGCGACCAATCGCCTCCTGGGCGGCGTAGCCGAAAATCTCCTCGGCAGCGCGGTTGAACTCGATCACGGTGCCAGCTCGATCGATCGAGACGATCGCATCGAGCGCGGCATCGACAATTGCGGCGTGGCGATCTGAACTCAAGCGGAACTCCGTGAGAAGGCGGGGCGATGGGACGGTTGATCACCCATCGGCACCCGCCGCGCCATGTTTGAGCCGT
Organism: uncultured Thermoleophilia bacterium; assembly: GCA_947258365.1. Classification (GTDB taxonomy): domain Bacteria; phylum Actinomycetota; class Thermoleophilia; order Miltoncostaeales; family Miltoncostaeaceae; genus CAMYIK01. The sequence goes on from CAMYIK010000014.1 coordinate 2,309, forward strand.
CCCTCCAACTCAGCTCTCGCCCGGTACGAAGCCGAAGGACACCGCGAACCGGCTCGAGCCGTGCGTGGCGACCATGGACGCCGGAATCGAGGCGTGCGGGGCGGCTCTCCCCACACGCCTCCCGTCGGAGTCCCTGAGGTCGGCTCCGGGGCCATTGGCCGCTTTGGCGGGCGACAGAACATGGCCGCGCAGCGGTCCCTGGCCCAGTGGAACTCGCACCTCATAGTCGACATCCGGCTCGAGCCGCTCGGCCCTGCCAAACGCGTAGGAGCCGTCGCGGGAGGTCTGGACGGTGGCCAGCTTCGGTCCCCCAGACCGCCAGAGGTGGACGTCGACGCCGGGCTCAGGCGGGGTTTCCGTGGGGTCGTGGATGCCATCGCCATCGCGGTCGATCCACAGGCGCCCCCCGATGCCGAGCGGTGCCGGGGCGCACAGCACTTCTAGGTCTCCGAGGCCCGAGGCCTTGCCAAAGGTGCCGTTCTGGGTTCGTGCCTCAGGCGTCTCGGTTGTGAGCACCTCATATCGATGGCTGTGATCTCCCGTTTCTGCACTCAGCCAGACCGTCCCGGATGTGAACAGACCGGTCGGGTCGAAGATGTTGGCGGCGGCGACCGCCGAGCCCGGCAGCGTGGCCACGCTGCCGAGAGCCGCCTCCTGGTGATCGACGAAAGGCGAGCGGAATCCCTCTCCGAAGTAGAACTCCGCCGACCCGCGCGTATCGCCTGCTCCGGCACCGGGGCCGGTTCCGACATCCTGCGGACCGGTACCCCGTCCGCCGCATCGCCCGTTTCGCTCGAGTTCCCACGAGCCCCCAACCCGGCACGCGCGCAGGATCTCACCGGCTGTCGCCCGCGACGTGACCAGCTGCGTCTCGTTCGGCGCGGGCGGATAGTTCACGTGGCCCCACTGGTGGCCCTGGCGGTCAGCGAACGCCAAGATCATGCCAGCGTCCTCGTCGAAGGCGATGTCCGACAAGACCGGCTGCGGGTCTTCGTCCGGCCGCGTATCCGGGGTCCATGGCATCCAGGGTGCGTTCGTCTCGGCACCCGCGCGCGACGCGGGCGCTCGGCGCGGGTAGTCCAAGGGCATCGAAAGAAGTCGGGCGAACCGGGTGCCGTCGAAGCGCATGACGTGCGCCGAAAGATCACTGGCTCGCTGACTGGCCTGCGCGCTGCACACGATGCCGACGAAGACCTCGCCTCCTTCGACGGCGAGGCCCCACGGACGTCGATCGTCGGGGACGCGGCAGCCGGGATCGGGGATCTCCCAGGCGTCCCTGATGCTGCGTCTACGGGTGTCAACCGCCAGCAACGTGCGATCGTGGAGGTTCACGATCCAGAGCGTCGCGCCCGAGCCGTCGATCTCGATATCACCGAGGGCGACGGTTCCAACCGCCGAGAACGCGGCGACATCGTGGCTGGGCAGGTCGACCCGCGGCGGTAACTCCTCGTTGCCGGTCGTGCCGCTGCGGGGATCGGGACCGGTGCGAATCGGGCCGCCCGCGAGAGGGCTCGCCATTTCCTCCGGATAGGTGAGAGTTGCGAGATCGAGCCACGGGCGCGCGACAGGTTGCGGACCGGCCGCGTCGTCGACCACGTACAGGCCACCTGTACCGAGCTGCCCAAGGTCGGCGTGGCGTTTGACCATGGCGGCCGCAAACAAACGGCCTCGCGCGCGCTCGAAGGCCAGGCCCCAGACCGCACCGAAGTCGCGAACCGACGCGAGCGGACCCGGCTTCGGGCCGGTGCTCCGGGTCCAGCTCGATGCAGGTACCTCACTGGCGGCAGGCCAGCCCTCGGGCGGAAAGCTCCCCTCGAAATCGGTCGCCTCCCATGGAAATGAGACCACGGCATCGCGGGCACCGGGCGCGTCCTTGCCGCGGTCCACCGAGTGATCGCCGGAGACGAAACACGTCGTGGCGAGCAAGGGGCCCGTCTGACAGTACTGCTCGGGCGTGACGATGGCGAGATCCGCACGCTCCCCCCGCGCGACGAATTGAACCGGCCACTGGCTCCGCCCGCCGTCTCCCGTGCCCAGGGTCGGAAAGTACCGCGGCGGGAGTCGCGTGAACTCGACCCTGAAAGGCCCGCGGCCAGGCGCGCGGATCGAGTACGCGCCATCCGCTGCGGTCCTGGCCGTGCCGATAGGCCGGTCATCGCCACCAAAAAGCGTAACCGAGACACCGGGAACGCCGCGATCGCTGCGACCCCCTGGAACCGTCGCATCACTAATCTCACCGTCGCCCTCGTAGTCCACGAACGCCACGCCGTGAACGTCATTGCGCGGCGGAGTGCGCGCCAGCCAGAAGGCCCCAACCCCACAGGCGCTGGTGGCAGCGAGCCCAACGGCCAGGAGCCGGAGCGCCCGCGCGCCCGGGCGAAGGTCGCGAACGCCGACAGCGGTGCGCCTAAGGACGCCGCGCAGCCGCCGGTGGCGAACCGGGGCCAGCACGCCGAGCGCGATGAGCGCACGAACGTGCTTATCGGTGACCTCGATCGCCTCGCCCCGTGAGCTGGCGACCAGCGCCTCGATCGCGGTGGGGTCGTCCGCCAGCGGGCCAGACTCTGCCTGCGAGGCCTGCAGCGCGGCGACGATCTGGGAGAGGCGCTCGATATCCGCGCGCCACGCGAGATCATCCGAGCGCGCGTTCCGGTTCGGATCAGTTGCCATCAGGCGCCCCGAGCCATGCGTCGGCCGAAGCCTCTACAACGCGAGCACAAAGGTGAGCCCGACGCCGTCGTCTCTCGGGTAGTACCGAAACTCCACCTGCGACTCGCGGTGTTTCCACGAATCGAGTTGGAAGCTGAAGCTACTGATCGTGTGCAGCTTCCTGAGCTCCAGCCAATACGTTTCGCTGCCGTCCGAATACTCGAGGCATTCGAGGACCAGATCCTCGGCGTCCCCCCGCACCAGCTCGTATCGGCTGACTTCGAATCCGGGCCCGTTTCCGGTGGGGGAGGAGCTGCCGGACGAGGTCAGCTCGAATCCGCCGACCTGCATCGCGCGCACCGTCTCCCGCATGTATTCGTGCGACATCTCCATCGCGCGGCCCTAGATGATGCTCACGACGATCTGGCGCACGATGGCTACCGCGGCAACCGCCTCCAGAACGAGAGCTACGCGGTAGAGCAGTAGCTTCTCGAAGGCGACGTCGATCGCCAGGTCGAGCCGGAATATCTCGGTCTCGACTCCGTCGAGCTGATCACCCTCGTTCGCCTGGTCGTGGCGCGCGGGGGCGCCCGCAATGCCGCTCTCCATCCAGATCAGCGTCGCCGAACCGCCGCTGACGACTCGCCCGAGCACGCCGAGCGATATGAGGGCCTCGAGCTGACGCGAGGTCACCTCGGCGCGAGCACCCGTCACCTCCCCGATCGCTGTGCGAACGGCCTGGGTCTCGTCGGGCAGGGGGCCGCTCTCGGCCAAGGTGAGTCGAAGCGCCTCAGCCGCTCGCCCAAGTGCAGCGATCTCATCGAAGTCGCCGCCCGCGGCGAGGCCCAGGCGCCGGGTGAGCCTTGGCGCTTCGTCGCTACCCACTGGCCATCACCGCAACGGGTCGTGGGCGGAGGCGAGTTGACCGAAACACCCCGCCCTATCCGTCCTCGGCGCCAGGCCGCCTGCCCAAGGTCCAGACGAGCCGGGCCGACCCGTCGCTCACCACGCGCCCGAGCACGCCGAGAGAAATGAGCGCCTCGATCTGTGGCGCGGTGATTGGACCCCGTGCATCGCCATCCTCGGCCAGCAGCGCGCGGATGGCCTCCAGATCATCTGGGACTGAGCGGTGCACTGCGATCGCGGCGCAGAGCGCCTCGGCAACGCGGGCCAGTGCCGCGATCTCGGCGACGTCCTTCCTCGAAGAGACGTCGGCTTCGACGTCCATTGGAACGTGGTCCTCCCTCACGGCACGCTGGACAACTACGTGAGGAGCGGCACGCCGAGGAGGAGAGCGAGCACCGCCCCGGCCTCAAGGGCCACGATGAGCAGAACGAGCCGGCGGAGTCGACGAACGCGCCGGGAGAGGTTCTCTAGACGGTCCTTGCGCGTGGCCAAACGATCGGAGGGGTGAGTGATACCGGCGGGGTTCGACACGCGGCCATCGTAGGTCGAGGGCGCAGGATGCCCGCGCACGCTGCAACGAGACCCTGCAAAAGGCGTCATTCTCGCGTGGCGGCCGCGGCGCCCAGGTGCAAAAGGTGTTCCCGGCTCAACGGCTGCATGCTTCCTGCCGATAGATCAGAGTGAGCTGCGATTCCTCTCACGAGCCTTTCGCGCACCGTTGAGCCTCTGGGTTCTCATCGCGGCGATCGTGCTCCTAACGGCCGCCCTCGCGGCATTGGGCCTGCTCTGGCGCCTGCGCCGCCTTGGGCGACGCGGTAATCGGCCCACGATCGAGCATTACTAGCGCGGGCGAGGGACGACGAAGGCGGGACCGATGATGGCAACCGCGCTCGAATACGCACTGATCACGCTGTGCACGTTCATGGTGGTCGGCGCCGCGCTCCCAATCTTCACGGGCCTCTTCCAGTTCCTTCTCGTCGGCGGATCGGTCTTCGCGACCCACCTGGAGCGCAGCGCCGCGTTCCTCCCGAGGGTAAGCGTGCTCATACCCGCCTGGAACGAAGGGGCCGTGATCGGCGCAACGATCGATCGCCTGATGGCGATGACCTATCCGCCCGACAGGTTGCGGATCTACGTCGTGGACGATGCGTCAAGTGACGAGACGCCCAGGATCACCATCGAGAAGTCGCGCGAATTTCCCGGCAACGTCTTCCACCTTCGTCGGGTTGCCGGCGGCGAGGGAAAGGCGCACACGCTCAATTTCGGTCTCGAGACGCTCTGGAAGAGCGACTGGACCGAGGCCGTCCTGATCATGGACGCCGACGTCATCTACACGGAGGACTCGCTCGTGAAGATGTCCCGCCATCTCGCCGACCCCCAGATCGGTGCCGTGACGGCCTACATCAAGGAAGGAAGCGCGTCCCCCAACTACGTCCAGCGCTTCGTGACATTTGAGTACATCACCGCCACAGGGGCCTCGCGGCGCGCGCAAAACGCGCTTGGCTTCTTAGCCTGCCTCTCCGGCGGTGCTCAACTCCACAGCAGGAAGAACATGATGGCGATCGGCGGCCGTATCTTCAGCGAGACGCTCGCCGAGGACACCTTCACCACCTTCCGCACTCAGCTCGAGGGGCGCAAGGCGATCTTCGAGCCCAACGCAATCGTGTACGCCGAAGAGCCCGACAGCCTGGTTGGGCTCTGGAAACAGCGCGTCCGGTGGGGTCGGGGCAACGTACAAATCACCTCGGTCTTCCGCGATCTGTGGTTCAACCGCAAGGAGCACCGGACGATGGGCTCGGCCAGCATGGCCCTGATGTGGTTCTCCATCTTCTTGATGCCGCTTTTCCAGATCGGGGCCAGTGTGGGCCTGATCACCCTGTACTTCGTCGAAGCCCGAGCGGCCTGGGTGCTCTTCACACTTTTTTGGGTGATTTCGGCGATCGTCTACCTAGTGGTGACCTTTGCCTCGTTCGCCATCGATACCGAGTCGGCGAAGAAATCCGTCGTCGAGGGCATCGTGTTCCCGGGTGTCATCTCGCTTGCCATCAGCCTCAACGCCCTTTTCCCCTTTCTCCTCTCCCCGATCGCCGCGCGACTCGACCTCGATCCCGACGGCGCGCCACTCATGGTCATCACCCTGTTGCTCTACGCGTGGCTTTCGCTGGCGATGCTCGTGTCGTACACGGCCAAGCTCCTGGAGGAGTCACGGCACTTGTCCTGGCTCGCTCCACTGACTCTGTGGGTGGGGGGATATGGCGCGTTTCTGTGCGCGGTCACCTTCGGCTCCTACGTAAAAGAGATCCTCGGCGCCGAGATGAAATGGGACAAGACCGTAAAGACCGGCAAGGTCAGCTAGACCCTGTGAACCTGGGCGGCACTGCCGAGCTCCAGCTCCCGAAAAGCGGCCCGAACGAAGCGGAACTGGCCGAGCGTGTCGAGGGAGTGACTGTCAGTGCTCGCGAGCACCTCTACGCCACGTCGCACGAAGGGCGCGACAGTGCGCGGAGACGGACACGACCACCGCTCGTCGATCTCAATGCGCGCGCCGGCGGCCGCAGCCACCTCGGCCAGTTCCTCGATGAGCACGAGCGGTACGCGCGCCTCGTCGAGGCCGACCTTCGGAAGGATGCTGAACATATGGGCGATAACGGCGTTCGCCTGTCGGCCGATGGCACGGCTTGTGGCCTGGACGAGATCGCGGATCACCTCGTCTTCATCGGTCTCGCCTGACGCAAGTGCTGATCTGATCTCCCGCGGATGGATCGGGCCGCTGAGGCCCGGCATCTGATGATCGGCCACGTATACCCGGTCGGCTCCGGAGATGTCATCGGGCATGTCGAGGTCGCCATCCAGAGTCAGGATCTTGGCCTCGATGCCACACAGAACCTCGAGCCGAGGATCGTCCCTCCAGTCGGCCACCGCGCCGGCGAACACCGGCAACCAGTCGGTATCGCGTCGCACGTGGTCGACGCAGGTCAGCCGGCGCAGGCCAAGGGCAATCGCACGCTCGACGTTCTCGCCGAGCTCCGCCGCCCCGTCCGAGAAAGTGGAGTGGACATGCATGTCCTCAGACGGCCAGGCACCGCTCACGCGGGGACCCCCTCACCGCGTCCGGCCAACTCCTCCATGTCGGCGATCTCTGACAGCGGCACGACCCGGTCCTCGAGCGCCCTCACCATGGCGACCGGCCTGATGGTCGGCTCGGCGAGGTCGGCTCCTCGCCCCAGGGCCGCGCGAACGGCCAGAAGGGGCATATTGACGCCTGCCGCCACCGTGAGCGCGATCGTTCCCGGCACCCGAGGATTGATCTCGAGCAGCCGCGGCCGGCCGGCCGGATCAGCCCGAAACTGGACGTTCGATATTGGCCCGACCCGGATCTCCGAAACGAGCTGACAGGCCACCGACTCGAGCTCCGGATTGCGAACGACGCGGCTGGCGACCGCAATGCCGGAATCGATCTTCAATCGCTCGCGGACGACCGCGATGAGGCGGTGCTCAACCTCTCGGCCGCGCCGCTCGGCGCTCGCGGCGGTCGGGGTGCCCGCGTGCAGGCGAAGCACATCGACCGAGAACTCCGCTCCGGGAAGCAGTTCTTGCACGATCAGCGAACCATCGCGGGGAAGCGATGCCAGCTCCTGTTGGGTCTCAATGCGCCGCGCACCGTTGGAACCACTTGCTCTTCGAGGCTTGACGAACACCGGCAGCACCCATCCGCCAGGATCGAAGCGTGAATCAAGTAGACGGGTCCGCGGAAGGTACTCATGACCATCCAGCGACTCGAAAAGCCTCCACTTGTCGAGGCACTTTCTTAGCGCCTCGGCTGCGGGTGCCATGAGCTCGATGCCATCGCGGCGGAAGGCGTCGCGCTGGCCAGCGACCGAAGCCAATTCGGACTCGACCGTGGGCACCACGAGGGAAATCCTCCTCGCCAAGCATTCCACCCGAAGCCGGTGCGCGAAGTCGGGATCGTCGCCCCTCGGGACGATTAGCCGTCTTTCGGCGGGGACATGGTAGAGCCCCTGCGCGTAGGGATCGATATCGGCGGCGTAGGTCTCGATGTCGCTCGCCTCGAGGGACCGCATCAGGCCGAGCGCCGCAGGCCCTCCAGCCCCGGTGACGAGGATTCGCACGGATGGCTCAGGCATGAGCGAGGTCTCCTTGGCCGGCGAGGCTGGCGGGCTGCGACGCCGCTTCCCTCAGAACTTCAAGTGGCTCTACGTAGCGCGTGTTGCGTGCAAAGCGTGCCCAGTAGCGCGCGGTCGCCCGTAGCAGATCGTGCTCGAGATACGGGCGATCGGCCTGGGTGGAATAACAGTCGATGAGCGCGATCTTTGCGTCCAGATACCGCTCGATATCCATGAAGCGCGTCGGAGCAAAGTCGACCGAGCTGGACGGGGCTTGATAGGCGAAGACGCGTGGCACCTCCCGGGCCGCTACGAGCGTCGCGCGATGCACCGCACGGTGGTCCTGGTGCACATCTTGATTGGTATGCGTGTAGACGATCGTGGCCCCTGTCGCACCAATCGCGTCGGCAATCGGATCAATCGTTGTGCGACCCACCTCCATCGCCGTGTCTTCGAGATCGCACAGGACGAGCTCGGCGCCGAGCCTCTCGGCCGCCCGGCGAGACTCGCGACCCCTCAGCGATGGCTCTCCACCGCGCGCGCCTTGGCTGAGGGTCAGCACCGTAATGGTGTCCCCGGAGGCAGCGTGAGCGAGCAGCAACCCGCCGCAGCCGATCTCGACGTCGTCCGGATGCGCGCCTACGGCGAGCACCGTCTGTCGCACCGCGAGGCTCTCGCGGCGCTCAAGCACGGCCGCCACGACATCCAGCAGCCGGCGCGGCGCAACCGGCTTCGAGAGGTAATCGTCGGCGCCTGCTCGAATCGCTTCGACTGCGGTCTGGAAGGTCGTATCGCCGGTGAGCATCACGATCGCAACGCCCGGACACGCCTCTCGGAACTCACGAGCCACCCGCAGTCCGTCCATGTCGGGTAGACCCACATCGCATACGACGGCGTGGATGGCACCTACTGCGACGCGTTCGATGGCCGCCGAGCCGGTGCGAACGATCTCGACGGATGCGCCATGGCCCCCCAGCGCGGCGGCCGTGATCGCTCCGCTCACCTGATCGTCTTCGATGACCAGGACTCTGCGGCCTTCAAGCTCACTGCCGGACTGAGTTGCCCCCATGTCCATCGCTATCGACACGAATGGTACTTGGCATGAGACCATGCGCTACCGCGGGTCAGCGAAGCGCAACCAGCATCCTGTGGGCGGCGATCAGACCTGAAGCCGACCACGAGGGGCGCGCAGAACTCTGCGGCTGCGACCGAGCCACCGCTCTATCTCCCACGGGCGTGCGGCTGAGCGCGAAGGGGAAGCGTTTTGGTGGCCACGTTCTCGACGTAATTCTGGTGATCGTGGCCCTCTTCATCGGCTGGCTCATCGAAGCCTCATCGTCTGGGACCGCGGACAGACTCCGGGGAGGTAGTTGATGGCATGTACACCCTGTCGCCGCGAGACTCGGCGCTCACGGGCTACGGCGACATGGTGCTGCGCGAGTTCGTGCTCTTGGGTGTGCTTAACAATCTCACCCTCGGACTCTTTGAATTCGTGGGTGCCTTCTGGATCTTCACGGGCGACCAGAACCGCACCCTCTGGGATCGAATGGTGAAGACGGTCATCGTCGACGACCCCGACCAGGTATTGCTCCAACAGAAGCGCTCGCAGGCCGCCGGCTAAACACAGGTAGCGGCTGCGGGGCCATCGACCGCAGCACAGTCGACACCACCCGAAAGTGGGTTTCGAGTGCGGCGTGGCTTGCGCACACTTCCGAGCATGCGTGCCCCACTCCCCGCCCTGCTGGCAGGCCTCGGCCTTGCCACCATCGCCCTGGCAACGACCAGCGTGGCTGCGGCTCCCACTCCATCCGTGACGTCCTTCTCGGCGACGCCCGTCGTGGATGTCGGCAAACGAACGGCCGTGAGGGGTCGGATCTCACCGGCCAAGGCCACGAAGGTCTACATCGAACGGCGACTGCCCAACTACACATGGGCTCGCCTCGCGGTGGTGAAGTCAGACCGCCGGGGTCGCTTCAGCGCCCGACTGCCGCTCCGGACCTCAATGCGCCTTCGGGCCGCCATCAAGGTGGACGGCCGTCTCGCTCCAGGCCCTCAGCGCGCCAACGCCGCCGTGAGGCGTCGCGCCACCGTCTTGGCAACCGTGGACCCCAAGGAAGCCATCGCCGGACGGCCGGTTGCGGTTGCGGGGCGGGTGTGGCCCGCACGCCCCGGGGAGCGTGCGATCGTCGAGGCGCAGCGAGGCAAACGCGTCGTGCGGCTCGCGCGACTGAAGGTCGCTGTCGGCGGGCGCGTACGCGGTGCGGTCCGGGTCCCGACCGGTGGCAGGTGGAGGATCCGGCTCGTCGCACCGGGCCGCAAGGGGGTCGATCGGACGGGCAGGGCGGAGGCGGCGGCCATCGAGTTCTTTGGTCGCAATCCCCACACGGTGCCCAAGGACGCCTCGAACTACATCGTCCAGGACCTCAGCGAGCGGCGCCTCTACTACTACGAGCGCGGCGCGCTCCGTCGTGTTCATGAGGTCGTGTTCGGGAAAGCGTCGACGCCGACACCCCTTGGGCGGTACCGGGTCTACTCCAAGACCAACGGTCCCGGGCCCGCGTTTGGGCCGAAGGTACTGTGGTACCACCGCGGCTACGGGATCCACGGCACCAACCAGGAGTATCTGCTGAGGAGGATCTCCCGGTACTTCTCGCACGGGTGCACGAGGAACACCAACTCCGACATCTTGTGGCTCTGGCCGCGGGTGCCCGTCGGGACCCCCGTGATCAACATCGCCTAGCCGGTCGGCAGGCCGAGCTCCTCAGAGACCGGCAGCAGTGCCGCCGCCACGAACGCGATGTGATCGTCCAAGGAGCGGCCGATTTCCTCCGCGCCGTTTCTCACGTCATCCCGGTTGACGTTGGCCGCGAAGCGCTTGTCCTTGAGCTTCTTCTTGACCGACTTCGGCGTGATGCCGTCAAGGCCGGTCGGGCGGACCAGTCCACACGCATGAAGGAAGCCTGACAGCTCGTCACACGCGAACAGATGATGCTCCAAGGAGGATTCTCGAGGAACGCCACTGTGATCGGCGTGGCTGAGGACCGCCCGTCGAAACGCGTCGGAGTAGCCGGCTTCCGCCAAGAACGGCTCGCCGTCGGTTGGGTGCTGCCCCAAGGTCGGGTGCCGCTCCCAGTCGAAATCGTGCAACAGACCGACACACCCCCAGAGATCCTCATCCTCGCCGAGTTCACCGGCATAGGCGCGCATCGCTACCTCGACCGCCCGGCAGTGGCGGCGAAGCGCGTCGGCGTTGACCCACTCACAAAGGAGCGCCCAAGCCGCCTCACGGTCTCTGTCGATTCCGTCGGGCATCCTGCGCAGGTTAAAAGACCCGCCTGCGCGTTGCCATTCGTGTTGCCGGTGTGGTTTTTCCAGCGGCGAAACGGCGCCGGGTGAGCAATACTCGATCCATGAGTACCGGGCACCGAAAGGACGAAATGGCAGGTAGCGCGAATGGCGCACCCGACGTCGACGGCCAAGAGACTCAAGAATGGCTAGAGGCGATTGACGCCGTCGTGCACAACGATGGCCCGCACCGCGCCCACAGCCTCGTCGAGCGGGTCATCGAGCGGGCTAACGATCGTGGCGCGGCGATTTCGGCCGCGGGCCAGCCGACGCCCTATGTCAACACGATCCATGTCGACGACCAGCCCGCCTTCCCGGGCGATTTCGATGTCGAGCGGCGCCTGCGTTCGCTGATGCGCTGGAACGCCATGGCGATGGTGCTTCGCGCGAATGCCGAAAGCTCGGAGCTCGGCGGACACATCGCCACCTACCAGTCGGCCGCCGTGCTCTATGAAGTCGGTTTCAACCACTTCTGGAACGCACCTAGCGCCGATCACGCAGGCGACCTCGTCTACATGCAAGGCCACTCTTCCCCGGGGGTCTACGCGCGCGCCTTCCTCGAAGGCAGGCTCACGGCCGAGCAACTCGACGGCTTTCGCCAAGAGGTGTCCGCCGGTGGCCTGAGCTCGTACCCCCACCCCTGGCTGATGCCGGACTTCTGGCAGTTCCCAACCGTTTCCATGGGTCTTGGCCCGATCATGGGCATCTACCAGGCGAGATTCATGCGCTATCTCGCCGATCGCGGCGTCACCGACACCTCGGGTCGAAAGGTCTGGGTCTTCCTGGGAGACGGCGAGACGGATGAGCCGGAATCCCTCGGAGCGATCTCACTCGCCGGCCGTGAGCGCCTCGACAATCTGATCTTCGTCGTCAACTGCAACCTGCAGCGCCTGGACGGCCCCGTGCGAGGCAACGGCAAGATCATCCAGGAGCTCGAGACGGTTTTCCGTGGCGCGGGCTGGAACGTGATCAAGGCGATCTGGGGCTCGCGCTGGGATCCACTGCTTTCCGCCGATGATGACGGCCTGCTGGTTCGCCGTATGGAGGAGGTCGTCGACGGCGAGTACCAGGTCTACAAGGCGCGTGACGGCGCCTACGTACGTGAGCACTTTTTCGGCAAGTACCCGCAGCTCAAGCAACGGGTCGCCGACTGGACCGACGAAGAGATCGGCCGTCTCAACCGCGGCGGCCTCGACCCCGTAAAGGTCCACGCCGCATATGCGGCAGCCATGCAGCACACCGGTCAGCCCACGGTCATCCTTGCCAAGACGGTCAAGGGATACGGTATGGGCAAGTCGGGTGAGGGCCTGAACATCACCCACCAGCAGAAGAAGATGGACGTCGACGACCTCAAGGCGTTCCGCGACCGTTTCTACCTCGACATCTCCGACGAGGACGTCGAACGCCTGGCCTATACCCGACCGGAAGACGACTCAGAAGAGATCGCGTATCTCAAAGAGCGCCGCGCCACGCTCGGCGGGTCGCTTCCGACACGACGCCAGAAGGTCGACTCGGCGCTGCCGGTTCCAGCCCTCGAAGTCCTCGACAAACAACTCGAGGGCACCGGCGAGCGTGAGATCTCGACGACCATGGCCTTCGTCCGGGTGCTGACCACACTGCTTCGCGATGACGACATCGGCGATCGCGTGGTGCCGATCGTGCCGGATGAGTCGCGCACCTTCGGCATGGAGGGCCTCTTTCGCCAGCTCGGCATCTACTCCAGCGTGGGCCAGCTGTACGAGCCGGAAGATGCCGAGCAGCTGATGTTCTACCGCGAGGACAAGACCGGGCAGATGCTCGAGGAGGGCATCACCGAAGCCGGGGCGATGTCCAGCTGGATCGCCGGAGGCACGGCCTACTCGAATCACGACACGCAGATGATCCCGGTCTACATCTTCTATTCGATGTTCGGGTTTCAGCGCATCGGCGACCTTGCATGGGCCGCCGGCGACAACCGGAGTCGTGGCTTCCTTATCGGGGCCACCGCCGGGCGAACGACGCTCAACGGCGAGGGGCTGCAGCACCAGGACGGCCATAGCCACCTACTCTCGGCGACCATCCCCAACTGTGTCTCGTATGACGCGGCCTATGCCTACGAGATCGCCGTCATCGTGCAGGACGGCCTGCGCAGGATGATCGGGGACCAGGAAGACGTCTACTTCTACATCACGGTCGAGAACGAGAACTACGCCCACCCCGCTCTGCCGGCCGGTGCCGCCGAGGGCATCCTGCGCGGGCTTCATCGCGTATATGAGACCGACTCACCGAGGGCCCAGCTCCTGGGCTCCGGAGCGATTCTTCGTGAGGTACTCGCCGCGGCCGATCTGCTTCGTGACGAGTTCGACATCGAAACCGACGTATGGAGCGCGACAAGCTTCACGGAGCTGCGGCGTGAGGGCATGGCAATCGACCGCTGGAACATGCTGCACCCCGGCGAGCAGAAGCGCCGCTCCTGGGTGGAGCAATGCCTCTCCGTCGACGGTGGCCCGGTGGTCGCGGCGACCGACTACATCAAGGCGCTACCCGACGGCATCAGACCCTGGGTGCCGACGACGTACCGGGCTCTTGGCACCGACGGGTTCGGACGCAGCGACTGGCGCAAGGACCTACGCCGATTCTTCGAGGTCGATCGCTACCAGGTCGTGGTGGCAGCGCTCTCCGCCCTGGCGGAAGATGGCAGCATCGAGCCAGACCGCGTCGCGGAGGCCATCAAGCGCTATGACATCGATCCTGAGGCGCCCGACCCGGCGGTGATCTGATGGCGAGGACCCAAATCACGGTCCCCGATCTGGGGGACTTCGAAGACGTGCCGGTGATCGACGTCTTGGTCAAGCCCGGCGACCAGGTCGCCCTCGAGGACCCGCTCGTCACGCTCGAGTCCGACAAGGCCACGATGGACATTCCGGCCACTGCCGCGGGCACCGTGACCGAGGTAACGGTCGCAGTTGGTGACACGGTGTCGATGGGAAGCACCGTGGTCGTTGTCGATGGCGGTGCCAACGGCGCTAACCCAGCCCCGGAGGCGCCAGCGGAGCCTGAGAAGGCCGCCGAGGAACCCGTCGAGGAGTCGGCGCCGAGCGAGCCTGAGGCAGCGCCCACCGAAGCAGCGCAATCAGCTCCGACGCCCGATGGTCCGATCTACGCCAGCCCGTCCGTGCGTCGTGTCGCACGAGAACGCGGCATCGACCTCAGCAATGTCAGCGGAACGGGTCGAAAAGGCCGCATCACGGTGGCGGACGTCGAGGGCTTCGACTCAGCGGCTCCAACCACGAAGAAGACCGGCGGCACAGGCGGAGAGCTTCTCGAGCTCACGCCGTGGCCCACCGTCGACCATGCGCGCTACGGCGAGGTCGAGGTCGTTCCGCTGAGCCGCATCAAGCGAATCTCCGGACCGGGCCTGTCCCGCAACTGGGCGCGGATTCCACACGTGACCCAGTTTGACGAGGCGGATATCACCGACCTCGAGGCCTTCCGCAAGCAGCTCAACAGCGAGCAAGACATCAAAGTCACGATGCTCGCGATGCTCATCGTGGCGTCGGTCGCGACGCTCAAGGCCTTCCCCGACTTCAACTCGTCGCTAGAGGGCGACGAGTTGGTCCTGAAGCGCTACTACAACGTGGGCTTTGCGGCCGATACCGAAGATGGCCTCTTGGTGCCCGTCATCAAGGACGCGGACACCAAAGGCATCATCGAGATCGCCGCCGAGATCGGCGAGCTCGCCGGCAAGGCGCGCGAGGGCAAGTTGAGCATCGGCGAGATGCAGGGCGGCACCTTCACCATCTCCTCCCTCGGCGGCCTCGGGGGGACCTACTTCACCCCGATCATCAACGCCCCCGAGGTGGCGATCCTCGGCGTGAGCCGGCACGCGATGAAACCTGTCTGGGACGGCGAGCAGTTCGCGCCTCGGCTGATCCTGCCGCTATCGCTCTCCTATGACCATCGGGCGGTCGACGGCGCGGCGGGTGCGCGTTTCACGACCTACTTGAAGGGCATCCTCAGCGACCTCCGCCGGATCCTGCTGTGACCGAGGTCCGGGTCCCCTTGCTCGGCGTCTACAAGAACGTCCCCATCATCGACGTCTTGGTGAAGCCCGGTGAGGTCGTCTTACCGGGCGATACGCTGATCACCCTCGAATCCGCCAAGGCGTTCATGGACGTGCCGTCTCCGCTCGGCGGCACGGTGGAGAGTGTGGCGGTCACGGTCGGGGACCGGGTCTCAACGGACTCGCCCATTCTGTTTCTCAGCGGGGTGGTCGCGCCTGATGCCGACCTCGGGATGGAGCCGCAGGTGCGCGAGAAGCCGACGGAGGTCTCCAAGGAGGTCCCCAACGGCGAGGGCGCCGTCATCTCCCAGCTCGCGGCCACCGAGACTCCGGTCGCCAGCGATGAGCCCCGCAGCACGGACCCGCTTTCCGAGCGGGTCGCCGGGCGAGCGAACCGACGCCCAACGGCCGCCTCTCTCCCCGGTCGCCCGACGCCATACGTGAACACCATCCACGTCGATGACCAACCGGACTACCCCGGCGACCTCGACCTGGAAGGGCGCATCCGGTCGCTTGCGCGCTGGAACGCCATGGCCATGGTGCTCCGTGCCAACGAGCAGACCACCGAGCTGGGTGGCCACATCGCCTCATACCAGTCGGCCGCGGTGCTCTTCGAGGTCGGCTTCAACCATTTCTGGCACGCGCCGAGCGCAGAGCACGACGGCGACCTGGTGTACCTGCAAGGGCACTCCTCGCCGGGCGTCTACGCGCGGGCATTTCTCGAGGGCCGGCTCACCGAGGCCCAGCTCGACGGCTTTCGCCAAGAGGTGTCGGCCAACGGTCTCAGCGCCTATCCACACCCCTGGCTGATGCCCGACTTCTGGCAGTTCCCGACCGTGTCGATGGGCCTCGGGCCAATCATGGGCATCTACCAAGCTCGCTTCATGCGCTATCTGGCCGATCGGGGCATCAAAGACACCTCAGGGCGGAAGGTCTGGGTGCTCCTCGGCGACGGCGAGACCGACGAGCCGGAGGCCCTCGGGGCTCTCTCGCTTGCCGGCCGCGAGCGCCTCGACAATCTGATCTTCGTCGTCAACTGCAACCTGCAGCGCCTGGACGGCCCCGTGCGAGGCAACGGCAAGATCATCCAGGAGCTCGAGACGGTTTTCCGTGGCGCAGGCTGGAACGTGATCAAGGTGATCTGGGGCTCGCGCTGGGACCCGTTGCTCGCGGCCGACCACGACGGCCTGCTCACGCGGCGCATGGAAGAGGTCGTTGACGGCGAATATCAGGTCTTCCCGACGCGGGACGGAGCCTTCCTGCGCGAGCGGTTCTTCGGCCACTATCCCGAGCTCGAGCTCCGCGTCGCGCACATGAGCGACGCGGAGCTCGCGCGGCTGAAACGCGGCGGCCTCGACCCGCTGAAGGTCCACGCGGCCTACGACGCAGCCGTGCGGCACAAAGGACGACCCACGGTGGTCCTCGCCAAGACCGTCAAGGGCTTCGGCATGGGCAGGTCGGGCGAGGCCCTCAACATCGCGCACCACCAGAAGCACATGGACCTCGAGGACCTGAAGGCGTTTCGCGATCGCTTCCACCTCGACATCTCCGACGAGCACGTCGCGCGTGCAGGCTATCGCCGTCCCGCCGACGACTCAGCCGAGATGAGATACCTCAAGCAGCGCCGAAGCGCGCTGGGCGGCCCGCTGCCGGCGCGCCGGCGCCAGGTCGACGCCCCGCTGCCGGTGCCGCCGCTCGAGCTCTTCGACCGGCAGCTTCAGGGCACCGGAGGGCGTGAGATCTCGACCACGATGGCTTTTGCGAGACTGCTCACGACGCTGCTGCGCGACAAGCGGCTCGGCGAACGGATCGTGCCGATCGTGCCCGACGAGTCGCGCACCTTCGGCATGGAGGGCCTGTTCCGCGAGTTCGGCATCTACTCGCACGTCGGGCAGCTCTACGAACCGGTGGACGCCGACGAGCTGGCCCCCTACCACGAGGAGCGTCGCGGCCAGATGCTCGAGGAAGGCATCAACGAGGCCGGGGCCATCTCGAGTTGGATCGCGGCCGGGACCGCCTACTCGAACCACGACCTGCAGATGATTCCGTTCTACGTCTTCTATTCCATGTTCGGCTTCCAGCGAACCGGTGATCTGGCCTGGGCCGCCGGGGATAATCGTGCACGTGGATTCCTGATCGGCGCCACGGCCGGGCGCACCACCCTGAATGGTGAGGGACTGCAGCACCAAGACGGCCAGAGCCACCTCCTGTCAATCCCGATACCCAACTGCGTCGCTTACGACGCCGCGTACGCCTACGAGATCGCGGTGATCGTGCAGGAGGGCCTGCGCCGAATGATCGGCGAGCAGGACGACGTCTTCTACTACCTCACAGTGGAGAACGAGAACTACGCCCACCCCCCGATACCCACCGGGGCTCGGGAGGGCATCCTGCGCGGACTGCACCCGGTTCGGCGAGCGGTCGAGCCGACGGCACAACTCCTCGGCTCAGGCCCGATCCTCAGAGAGGTGCTGGCCGCGGCAGATCTCTTGCATGACGACTTTGGCGTCGACGCCGACGTCTGGAGCGCCACGAGCCTGACCGAGCTGGCGCGCGATGGCGTGTCGACGGATCGCTGGAACATGCTGCATCCGGGGCGTGAGAGGCGATCATGGGTGGAGCAATGCCTTTCGGCCGATTGCGGCCCGGTCGTCGCGGCCTGCGACTACGTCAAGGCCTTGCCCTACGGCATCAGCCAGTGGGTGCCCGGAACCTATCTCGCCCTCGGCACCGACGGCTTTGGACGCAGCGACTGGCGCAAGGACCTTCGCCGCTTCTTCGAGATCGACCGCTATCAGGTGGCGGTCGCCACGCTGTCGTCCCTGGCCCGTGACGGCGCGATCGCGCCGGAGCGCGTAGGCGAAGCGATAGCGCGCTATGAGATCGATCCCGAAGCACCCGACCCAGTGGAGACCTGATGGCAGCCCACGAGATCACCGTGCCCGACCTCGGCGACTTCGAGGACGTTCCGGTCATCGATGTGATGGTCAAGCCTGGAGATGTCGTCGCTCCGGAGGACCCCTTGATCACGCTCGAATCCGACAAGGCGACGATGGACATCCCCGCCCCGGAGGCGGGCACCATCGAGACGGTGCTGGTGGCCGTGGGAGACACGGTTTCCCACGGCTCGCCGATCCTCACGTTCGCCGGGAGCGCTGCAGGGAGCGAAGAGCCCTCCCACGCGCCGGACCTCGGCGAAAAGCAGCCGGAGCCTGCCCGGCCCGAGGAGCCAAAGGTCGTCGCCGGGGAGCCGCCCGACGACGGCCGAGCCGACGTTCTCGTGATCGGCTCCGGGCCCGGCGGCTACACCGCGGCATTCCGCGCCGCCGATCTGGGGCTCAAGACCGTTCTCGTAGAGCGCTACCCCGACCTTGGTGGCGTTTGCTTGAACGTGGGCTGCATCCCGTCGAAGGCCCTGCTCCACGCGGCGCGGGTGATCGCCGAGGCCGAGGAGGCGGCCGACTTCGGCGTGAGCTTCGGCGAACCGACGATCGACCTCGACCGACTCCGGGCATGGAAGGACGAGGTCGTCGGCACGATGACCAAGGGACTCGACGGGCTGGCCAAGCGTCGCGAGGTCGAGGTCGTGCATGGGGAAGCGGCATTCTCCTCACCCCACAGCGTCACCGTCGACGGTACGGAGATCCCGTTCCGCAACTGCATCATCGCCGCGGGGTCCCGTTCGATCACGCTTCCCAATCTTCCGGAAGATCCCCGCCTCGTCGACTCCACCGGTGCGCTTGAGCTTCCGGATATCCCGGAGCGCCTGCTCATCATCGGCGGCGGCATCATCGGCCTTGAGATGGCGTGTGTCTACGACGCCCTGGGCAGCAGCGTCACGGTCGTCGAGCTCACCGACACCTTGATGCCCGGATGCGACCGCGATCTCGTGAAGCCCCTGCAAACGCGCATCTCAGCTCGCTATCACTCACTGATGCTTGGAACCGCGGTGACCGGAATCGCGGCCACCGACGCCGGCCTCGTCGCCTCATTCGACGGACAGAATGCAGCCGCCCCGCAGACCTTTGACCGCGTGCTCCTGGCCGTCGGGCGCGCCCCGAACGGGAATCTCCTGAACGCCGAGGCGGCCGGAGTCCAGGTGTTCGAGCGAGGCTTCATTCAGGTCGATGAGCGGATGCGCACCAACGTGCCGCACATCTACGCGATCGGCGACATCGTCGGCGAGCCCATGCTGGCGCACAAAGCGACCCACGAGGGCACGACCGCGGCTGAGGTCATCGCAGGGCACGACGTCACCTTCGATGCCCGTTCGATCCCCTCTGTGGCCTACACCGATCCCGAGGTGGCCTGGACCGGACTCACCGAGACCGACGCCGGCGATAAGCCGTATGAGAAGGCCGTGTTCCCGTGGGCTGCGTCGGGGCGCGCTCATGCGACCGACCGCGCGGAGGGGCACACCAAGTTGCTGGTCGACCCGGAGAGCCGGCGGATCCTCGGTGCCGGAATCGTGGGACCGAACGCGGGGGAACTCATCGCTGAAGTCGCACTGGCGATCGAGATGGGCGCCAACGCCACGGACGTCGGCTTGACGATTCACCCCCACCCCACCCTCTCGGAGTCCGTGGGGATGGCGGCCGAAGTGGCCGAAGGGGTGGCCACTGACTTGTATGCGCCGAAGCGGCGCCGCACCTCCTAAGCGCGGCGCTCGCCTCGGCAGGAGCGGTTAGCGGGAGGGGATCGCCTTCCGCTCCCTCCTGGTGGCACGTCCCTGCTTCCACATCTTGACCCCGACACCCATCAGAGTGCCGAGCTTCGGCACCCACTCCCGGGCCATCATGTCCGGGTCGAAGTGCATCCGCTCTTCGTCGATCGCACCGTCGTTGATGCGGTAGAACGACACGCCGGGGAGGTCGACGGCCTCCCCTTGGCCACTCCAGCCGCCCCAACTTCCGGTGTGGGTCGCCAAGACTCGCCACTCGGCGATCGCGCCCCAGTCGGTCTCCACCACGTTCTCGGCCTCGACCCTCATGTCAGGCACGGCATCCATGAAGGCCTTCACACCCGCGGCGATCTCGCTGCGGCCCTGGAAGCGCGTCGGGCCACCGATCATCGGTGGAAGCACGACCTGCCAGTGGCGAACGCCATGCTCGGCGAAATGACCGGCAACACGCTCCGGGTCGTGCGCGTCCCATGCGTCAAGGTAAGACCTGACGATGTCTTCATTCGGCATCTCGTTCCTCTCCTAGTGGGAATGAGTCTTCGAACAGACTCGCGTGCGAACGTGCCGCTGCATTCCGGGATTCACGCCGGAACGGAAAGGGAAACGCTGCTTCTCGCGTCGCGAACGAGCGTTCGTCGTGCGGTCTAACCGCAGTGGCACCCGTTTCAGGCGAGAGCCGCCCCCACTGGGGGACGGCTCGAGCCAGTCCGGCGCACGCGCTCTAGGAGCGCGCGGCCTCATCGGGGACCTCGCGAATGCGCACCGCCTGGAAGCGGATCACCTTCACGATGGTCGCCAGGCCGAGAAGGATGCCGAAGAGCATCATTCCCACCCCGATACGCCTGACGCCCTCGAGGACGTCAAACCATTGCCCGGACCGCATGATGTCGGCGGGGTCCGAACTCGGCACTGTGGCACCGATGATGAAGTGCAGGATCACGGCGCCGACGATCGCCATCATCCCCATCATCATGAACAGCAACATGCCCTTGGCGGACTTGGGCATCTTGAGGGTCTGAACCGAGACTCCGGAGGCCTCCTGAACCTGGCCGCCGCCGACACGAAAGACCCCGAGGATTCGGGCGATCGCGAATGAGACCGCCGCGAGCACTGCCGCGAATCCGAGAAACATGAAACCCGCGGTGTAGTGCTGTAGCGCGGCGATCGTCTCGACGTCACGCACGATCGCCAGGACGATCCCGACGCCGAAGGCCATCACGGCCATCGCCCACATCGGGGCCCACAGTCGCCTGCCCATGCTTTGCGGCAGGTTCCTGCCGAGCGCCTTCCTGGACACGACCGCTTCGAAGTCCTTACGCCCGGCCGGCGCGGGTTTCACGCCGGGAGCCTTGGCGGTTGTCGTAGCCATCTCCATCAGCTCCTCACGCGCCGGTCCGGATGATTTCCCGGATCCGGTCGAATTGAAAACCCAGGACATTGCCGATCGTGACGAGCGCCAAGACGATGCTCGCGAGCAACGTCGCTACAGCCAGCTCGCGCACCGGACCGAGCCACGCCAGCCACGCCGCGAAGGCGTCAGGGCTGTCCGCGACGGATCCGGCGACGAAGACGTAGAGCACGAACTGCGCAACGGCGAGCATCGTCCCCATCATCATCAGCACGACGAACACCTTCGCCGTGATCGGCATCTTCAGCGTGCGCACGGTGACACCGAGGTGCTTTTGCACCTCTCCGCCGCCGGCCCGCAGGCTCGCCAGAATGCTGCCGAGCAGGAATGCGATCCCCGCGAGGATCAAGCCCTCGCCAAGGAACTGCAGCCCCTGCGTCCACGCTGCCAGCTGCCGAAACGTCTCGGTTCCGGCAGCCTCTCCAGACTGGATGAGGCTCACTACGAAGCCTGCGCCGAGCGCCATTGCGCCCATGACGACCATCGGTGCCCAGAGGCGCTTCGCCATCGCGTGAATGGGTAGCCCGCGGGGAATGTCGAGGCCCTCGGTCGCCGGACCGTGAAGTGTCTTTACAACCCCGGCCTTTGGAGACGGGTCGGGGCTGTCGGGCTTGAGCCGAGCGAGCGCCACCTTGACGCTCTCTACCCGCGTCCAAAGCCGGTAGATGATGGCGACTAGCGCAACCGCGATTCCGAGCTTGATGACGCCGAAGCCGAGGGTCGTAAGACCAAAGGACCACGCCAGCAGCTCACTGGCACCCGCTGGATCTGAATCGAGGTCACCGGCGGCGATGATGTTGGCAATAAGGGTGACGACGAGCGCCATCACCCCGAGAAGGCCAATGATCGCGGCGATGCCACGTGCCCGTGAGGGGCTACGGAAGTCCGCTTCAGGACCGGGGCGCCGCACGAGAGCAAACGTTCTCGTAGACATGCTTTTCCCTTCGTCCGATGTAAGGAGAACGATGCGATCGCGGTGGCGACCGTTATCGTCCTCGTGACTATCAAAACGAAGTCTGAGGGCATCGAGGGTGACCGGTCATCCCCCGCCGACGATCTCACCCGGGTGACCCGACGGCCGCCCGGAGATGCGCCTAACCCACCGGCGTGTGGCGAACCCCGGCATGGCAGCGGACATCAGGGAGCGATTCCGGAAACGAAGCCGGCACGACTACTCGGACCGGCGCCTCCGAGCCCACCTCGAGACCCGTGATTCGTGCCGTACCCGTCGCCTGTCGGCGACCGTCGACATCGAATATGACCTCCAGCTGGAAGTCTCGCCGCGAGTCGGAGTGATTGGTGAGCTCGCCCGAGTACGCGAACCCGCCGGAATCCGTGGCGCGGCAATCCCTCGGGGCGGAGATGAGAGTCCACTCACCAGTGCCAACGGCGTTGGGGGACGTCGGCTCCACCGGCTGGGTAAACAGCGCCATGAACGCGAGGATCAGCGCGCAGGCGCCACCAATGATCGCCACGGTGCGCGCGAGCTGCCAGATGGAGCGATGA